>JAFGJC010000208.1 GCA_016929305.1 candidate division CSSED10-310 bacterium
AACCCTGTAGAGGTTCAGATGAAACCCAGTTCATGCACATCCTGACAAAAAACATCGCGGTTATGGAAACGGAGATTTCCCGACAGATGTGGGAGGATTTGCGGGTGGTTCAGCCAACTTTACCCGAGGATCCGAGTAGTACAAGCGCCAGTCCTTTGATGATTAATCCGGTACAAAGAAACAACTGGTATGAGTCTGTGCTGTTTGCGAACCTGCTGTCGGTGCAGAACGGGTATACGCAGTGTTATCACAAGGATGCGACCTATACGATTCCCGTGGATGCGACGAATTACACCACCGGTCAGTTTTTCTGGAATGCTGCGGCAAATGGATACCGGTTGCCGTCAGAAGGGGAATGGGAGCATTTCTGCCGTGCAGGTACAAACGGTCCGTTTTCATGCGATGAACAGTTATATGATGCTGGCAACTGTTATTCGTGCGTAATTGGGACACATGATGTTCTGGAGGATTATTGCGTGTATTGTGCGAATGATCCCGGTTCGACACAGGCTGTGGGCAGCAAACTGTCGAACCCCTGGAATTTGAAGGATGTGCATGGGAATGTATGGGAATGGTGCTGGGACTGGTATGGGGATTATCCAACAGGTTTAGAGGAAGACTATACCGGACCCATGACTGGCTCTGACCGGGTGAAACACGGTGGCAGTTGGGAAAACTACGCTAGGGGCTGCCGATCGGCTAAGCGCAGCTCCGGGTCCCCCGGATGGCACTTCGACTCCACGACTGGCTTCCGCCTTGTGAGAACAGTAAATTGATAAATAGTTTAACGTAAATGCATCTTTGAATCTGGAGAACTTATAATGGCACGGGGACTATCGAAACACATCAAATCGCAGATGGAAAAAAAAGATAACAATGATCTTTTAAAGATTTGGACGGAAAACAACCGCGAGGAATTTTCTGATCAAACATTTGACATTATAGAAGAAATATTGCGATCACGAAGTATTCCAATTCCGGAGCAGAAATTCATGAAAATTTTTTATGGAAGGTTTCGAAAAAAGAAACTGCGGCCGCTCAGGGATTATGGTAACTATCGCGGTTCAGGAAGTATTACATTCACAGATAAAGGTATTCATATCAAGGGCCGTCATGTTATGTCAATTCAAGCTCGTTGGCGAATCGGGTTAGCCATGTTTTTTGGGTCGCTAATCGTCACATGTGGTATGTTTGCGCCAGGATTTATCTTAATATACCTAATTATGGAATATTTATGGCTAAAACGGAAAGAAACAGTAGTCTCATATATCAATATTATAAACTATGTGGCAAAGCCAAAAAAATATCTTGTAGGGATTGATTATCACGCTCCCAAATGGTGCACACCCGCAGTTTTCAAATCAGCTCGATGGTCCGAAATACTGGAAACATTACGAGAGAAAATACCTCAGCGTGATGCTGAATTGATAGTAAGACCCCCGTTATCCCCCAAACTGGCTCTTTGGATATCTATACAGATCTTCATGGTGTTATATGTATTGTTCTTTATTATTTTTTCATTAACTATATGGATATTTGATTGTCTCTTTGGAATTCCCGAAATCAAGTACGGAATCGATGTGATTATTATAGTTTTTTTTATTTGGATACTTCCCCTCATTCTTTCCATAATTATTGCCAGAAAAAAATACAGGAAGAAACGTGTTGCCACAAGAATAGATGGATCAGAAGTAATCAATCAAAGGAGGTATTTATGAAAGACTTTCCTCTTAGAATCTTACATTTAAAAACAGAATGGATGATTCTTTCTACGGTCGCTTTATGCGTAACACTCGGGTTTGTATCACTCAATTCAACAGGCTGCGCGACCACATCCTACAGGCAGAATATCGAGGTGGGCAGTCTCAATGAGGTTCCCATGAACGAGGTGTTTGTAATGGGCAGAATAACGATCGGTGACGGTAAAATTCACTTTTTTTCCCCATCGAGTTATCTGGTTCTTGTCAAAGAAGAGAACACAAACCAGGATTTCACTAAAATCAGTGAATACAGGTTAGACGG
Organism: candidate division CSSED10-310 bacterium; assembly: GCA_016929305.1. GTDB lineage: Bacteria > CSSED10-310 > CSSED10-310 > CSSED10-310 > JAFGJC01 > JAFGJC01. The sequence continues at coordinate 2,023 of JAFGJC010000208.1, forward strand.
CGATGGTCATTTTTTCTGGCATCTTCATCCCGGTAAATACATCATCGTTCAGGTTATCAATAATGATAGCAGTTATCGAGTAATGGCCGAATTTGTCGTGCCCGATGATCAACCCGCCATATATATCGGAACACTGAATTTATGCTGGTTCCGTGATGGCGATCACAACATGATCCGTTTTCGGATCAGCGATGAATATCCAAGTGCATTTGACGCGCTTACAGCGCGGTTTGGTGAGTATCAACATGAGATTACAAAATCCATTATGACGATGGGGGTTGTACAATGAAGACAAAAAATTTTGTAGTATTTTTCGTAATGGTTATATTTATTAACGGTGGTTGTTTGACATACAAGGGTTTAAAACCAGTATCGCCCAAACCCAAGACGAATCATCCGTTTCTGAATCCAACCCCGGTGGATTCTTTGAAACCGACCTTTACCTGGAAAAAATCAAAGGAAAGCGGAGTTGCCTATGATTTCGCCATCTGGGATACCGTCAGCAGCAGTTTGAATAATAGAACCATCTACACAAAACTGAAGGAGATATATCACAGGGAAGGACTGACGCAACCGACTCACTCTATGGAAAAACCCCTGAAACCGGATCATGTGTACATGTGGACCGTCAGAACCCGCAAAGGTGACATCGCCGGTAAATGGTCTGTGTACGATTGGGCTTACACCGACTGGGACGCCAACGATCAGTTTTTCATGTTCAAAACACCCAGTAAATAACAGGAACAATGTTTTGATGGACTCGGGAAATGTAATTCGCTAGACTATATGCAGAACAGAAAGCAGGGAGGATTATCCATGATCAAACAGGTCGTATCGATTAAAATCATCGTTTTCGCTGTTATGTTGACTTTGTGTCATGGCAGAGATATTCAAGCAGGCGCTCTTCATGATGCCGTGTCGGCCGGCGATATCGCGGCTGTGAAAAATCTGGTCAACGAGGGAACTCCGGTTCGGGAACCCGATGAGAACGGCTTTGAGCCCATCCACCTTGCCGTCCGGAATGGAAGATACGATATTGTCATCTTTTTGATTTCCAGCGGTGCCGATGTCAATGCAAAGGGTTTACAGGGTGAGACGCCGCTTCATCTCGCAGTACAAAACAATCGCTTGGGAATTGCGGAGTTGTTGCTTGCCAACCATGCAAATGTCAATGATCGCGACAGTGAGGGTAAAGCGCCGTTACAGTATTCATCCGGCTCTGACATGTCCGGGATGTTGATAAAACACGGTGCGGCGCAAACCGAAATCACGGGTGATCTGAAAGATATTGAAACGGATGACCGTCATGCTGGAGACGCAATTCCGGAATCGAAGATACCGGACAGCACGAACTCATCGGATGAAATCGATTCAGCCTCGGGATCGATCGAAACACTGGGGTATTATAACGCCGCTAAATTGAATAAAAACGAATTGTTTATGTTTGAAACGGAAGGATTCAAGCCCAAGGAAGATGGCTATCAGTTTATGATCGTCGTCCTGTCTTTGCCAACGGCCCGTATGATGCCGACAGAAGCGGAATACGCTCAAATCAAGCATAACAGGGATAATCCGGATAAATTATCTCCAATAGACTGGATAAAAATATATGATCCCGATCGATTCAGTCTCATTTTGCCCAACGGATATTCTACAAAAGGATCTTTAATATCTATGTGGAGCAAATATCTAAATTGGGGGGAAGGATACACGCTTGAGGCACTTAACGGCCCGGTTGATTTGAAGGCAACTGAAGAGATTGCTGTCGCGTTTATTGTGCCCGAAAATGAGACATTATTTCCCTGTAAAATCCAGCTCGATCGCGACGAACCGGTCAATGTCATCGAAAAACTGATGAAACCCTGAGAAATGGATTTGCGAAAGGGAACCTGCTGGTTACGATTCATTGAGGAAACGGTTTCCGCAATCATCGAAAATACAATGAATTGCCGGATAATGCGGTAGCGTTGTTGTGCGTGACAATACGTATATGCAAACCATAGTGCCAAATCGAAAGATAATATCAATGGTTTTGGCTGCTGATGGAGGTTAACGGGACATGGAAACGAAAAGATTGCTGATGGGTGTTTTGACACCATTGATTCCCATCGTTTTTTCAGCATTCAATACGGGTGCGTATTGGCCGCCGCTGCAGGATGTTCAGGCATGGTGTGAAACTTCAGGAAATACGCATCACGTGTATTATCAGGTATATGATCCTCGTCTGGCGCAATGGAAAGAGGGGCACTGGAGTTCTTCGGATACTGAGAGTGTCATTCTGAAAGACTATTCCGAAGGCATCGTGGCATGGCTCGATTACAAGAATCCCCCATCCGGATGGCACCGGGTGACCTTTACAACATACGATCCCGGTATGGCGGAATGGCGCACGGAAAGCTGGTATTCCACGGATACTGAAAGTGTTATTCTGAAGGATCCCATTGATGGCGTGGTGGCCTGGTATGATTATAAAAATGGCATAACAGGCTGGAAACGTTCAAATTATGCAACATACGATGCCACTCAGCATTTATGGAAAGTTGACGATACGGATGTGGATTACGATATTGGCATGATCATGCATGAGCCGGATGATGGTGTTGTGGTATGGTATTCTTACGACAATGATTATCCCCAGTGGCACCAGGTCGATTATACGGTTTACGATCCCTGCTGTTGTTTTTGGAAGAGCGGGTGTTGGCGTAACGATGAAAATATCACAAATATTGCCATCACCAATGCCACAGTGACATGGACATATCAGGGTACGCCGTACACACGCGGATATCATCATGTCAATCAGTCCTGGTATAACGGCCCTTCGCTGCCGCTATCCCGGTTTCATGCATCCATGACGGAAGGGGATGCGCCGCTATGGGTTTATTTTACCGATATGTCGATTGCGTCCACGAGCTGGGTATGGAATTTCGGAGATGGAGGTGCCAGCTCCGAAAGAAGCACCTATCACATTTTTTCGACACCGGGATACTACACCGTAACGCTTCAAGTCAGCGGTCCCGGCGGAACCCATACATCTTCAGTTCCGATTTCGATAGGGCCGCCGACACCGACCTGTACGCCTCTGCCGACAAACACGCCCTGCCCTACATCGACGGCAACCGCGACACCACAACCGACCTATACACCCTATCCGACCTATACGCCTTACCCGACACAAACACCATTTCCACCCACAGCAACGCCGGGTGGTCATACCTCCACACCTACCCCCGCATCCACGCAGACACCCATTCCGACTGACACCGTCACGCCATTCGCTTCCGGTACGCCATACCCTTCCGCTACGCCATTCGAACCCACCGCGACGCCGGAAGGATATTCGCCCACCCCTACGCCCCCGCCGACAGTCACGCCGGATCCGCCCAGCAGTACGCCCGCATCAACCGGCACGGATACACCGACCGGTACGCCAACGGGTAGTTGCTTGACACTTGGCTGCAGAATTGCCATGCCATCGGATAGTTACGGTCCGGGCGATTGCTGTTATTGCGATGTCTGGGTGTGTAACCCGAGCCAGATGGATTACGCGTTCAGACCACTTTTTGTCATTTTTGAGATCATCGGTATCTACTATTTCGCTCCGTCGTTCTCTCCGTTCGATTATTACCTGATGGAAATCGATCCCGGTGAGCAGTGCCTTCATGTTCTGCCGGAATTTATCTGGCCGGAGAACACCGGGGCGGTCGATGGTGTCATCGTCTATTCGTCGATGACGGATCCTCAAATCACCGAACTTTTCGGTCAAATGGACAGTTTCACGTTTGGATGGCACGAGTGATATGTTCTGTAGATCGCTTGGCGCTTGCCTGAAAGCGAAACATCATTGCGACGAACCATGGGGCGGATTATGAAAAGCGTCCATTCGATTATTGCATGAAGCTACGCTGGTTTGAATTTATATTCGCGATCCGGAATAAAACGATAAATAGTTAACATTTGTCATGTGAAAGGAGAACAAGGCGATGAAAAAGGTGCTTTGGTGTATTCTTTTTATGCTGGGGATGTTGGGTGTGGAGACAGTTCGGGGGGAGTTGTCATTGACTGTTGAAGGCGGTTACGGGTTGATACCTTGGGGAACAACCAACTTTGCAGGAGCGGACGACTATCAATTGACGGACGATTCGGCAAATACCGCAGGCGGTTGCCTGCGGATTGGCAAGAAAACAAAGCGGGGCGGAGAAAGCACTCTGCATTTCGAATATTGGAAACACAGTCTCGATCTTACCTATGATTATCAATATAAAGGACCATCATATAAAGGAACCACTGAGGCGGATGGGTCGACATACCGGATCGGCTGGTGGTACGGCAACTATTCGAAAAATGCCGACATAAACGGCCATTGCCTGGTCTATGCCGGAAGAGATTTTCGGATATACGATTCCAGCGTATCAGAACCAGATTCCCATGGGCAGGTGGAACTGCTCGAAATAGAAACCAGTGACAACACTTTCGGATTTGAAGTGGGTGTCGGCGACTATGCGGGACCTGTTCTGTTCGAATGGATCGGCGGTGCTGAAGTCATGCGTGCGGATATTCGTCTTGGTGATTTCGAACAGGATGGTGTCGGCGGGAACGGATATACCGGGTTTAATATCATGGCATTCCTCCCTCTGGATAAAAACTCGATATATATAAAGATGAATACATACTATCTGTATAACCATTCCTCAATGCGCATCGACAATTTCAAAGCATACGAAAACACACGGAATGAGATTGTATCCAGAATAATGATCGGTTTCATGATTTGATCGGCTTTCTTTCATGA
>JAFGJC010000209.1 GCA_016929305.1 candidate division CSSED10-310 bacterium
ACGATAAAAGCTATCAGCTTTTTTTCAAGTTTCAGGGATGTAATGATATTATCTTCGAGGATTTTATCTTTTCCATTATAGAGCAGGACGAATCCAGCATCCGCCTGAACATGTTTTGCGGATAACTCAAGCAGCACGTTCGCAATAGCCCGAATGTCAAAAATTTCTGATATTTTATGTGACAGTTCCGTCACAATTTTAAGAGAGTTTGATACTTCATTTAAAAGTGCATTTACCTTGTTTCTGGATTCTGCCAGTTTTCTGACCATTGTGTTGAATGAATTACCCAGTGAGGCAATTTCACCATAACCCATGGCCGGAACTCGAATATCGAACTTTCCTTTGATGATTTCTTTGACACCGCGTGTCAAATTTAGGAGTGGATCTGAGATCCAACGTGATAAAATGAGTCCAATTAACGTCAAAATGAGTACTCCCGCCAGCCATAGCAAAACGGCATTTCTGAACGTCGGATTTTCAAATGATATTCCGATTGGCATGTGCTTGAATGAAATGAAGTACCAATCCTTATTAGGCATTCCCGGATCTGCAGATGGTAGCACGATTGTAAACGCAGCCATGAGATCTCGTTTTTTGTCCGTGATCAAACCGTTATGCATGATTCGGATTTCATTGAAATCATCTGACGTTAATGTGAAATTTGCATCGAGCGGGGGATAAATACCTTGATGGGACAAAAAATGCGTACTTGTATCCGGATTCATTAGATTCAAAAGAGTTTTTTCGATCATCCTATCAAATCGAAGCCGCATCCTAATAATACCTACAGGGTCCGTTCCATCGTCGTTCCATAAAGGGCAGGATATGTCCCAATATGGTTTGTTGGTTTCTTCAAATGCGATTGATTGAAGGTAGTAATGTCCCGGTGTAATCTGTAATGTATTTTGCCACCAAGTATGATTGAATACGATGAATTGATCAGGAATGGAGGTGGATAATCTGACGATTCCAAATGCATCCGTGACGTCGATTCTATCGATGATATTATCGGAGGCTTTAATCATATCCTGTAAAAATTTCGTTTCCAGTGTGGATTGGATTTCAGCAAGTTTCGAATTGGCATCTGATGAGACAGGTGAAAGATTAAGATAGTTTTGAAAATCCTGCTGCAGAACGGAAGGCGGCTTTCGAATGTTTTCCTGTCCAATTTTGATGATATGTCGCCGCAAAGCAAGTGAATGCGATAGTGTTTCCAGAATAAGATATTGATTGTGAATCAGGTTTTTCAGGTGAAGTGAAGCTGCACTCGAAGTTGCCGACAATTCATTTGCTGCTGCTCGCTTCTGATGTTCATCTTCGGAATATGCCCAATATGTCAAAAAAAGAGTAATTGCGAAAACACCTCCACTTAAAATAATGGCTAATATACGAACTTGAATGGCGCTTCGCCTGAAAAAAGACATATTCACCTTTCACTTGGAGTTAGTATAGCAATTCTAATGCCTGATAGGGAATAAATTAACAGAACAATTCATCGATTACTGAACATCGGGGAGAAACTTCATATGATCCCAGGGGAGCTTTTCGGATATTGGTCGCTTTCTGAAGAGATAATAACCAGGATTCACAGAGGATTCCTTCAGAATACTTCGCCAACCTGACCTGCCTTCCCCCGCTTTTTTTATGAGTTGTGCAATACGCCTGTCTCCACGCGCAATTAATCCTTGAATTATCGCCCATTTGGGAATGTCATGCGTCCACTGCAAATTGGGTATTTTCCGAAGCATGGATTCCAGAATCTTCAATCGCACCTGGAGTTGCTTTTCATCTAACATGGGCGCTCTCTCAAAAGGAGAATGCGGTTTGGGAACAAAACAGGAAACACTGAGTACAAGTTTAGGAATGCGAGTTTTCTGTCGATGCTTACTGATGAGAAGATGATACAGGCGTTTGGATAATCTGGGAATTGCTTCGATGTCTTCAATCGTTTCACCGGGTAATCCGATCATAAAATAAAGTTTCAAAATCTTTACAGGGTCTCTGCAAAGCAGCGTGACCGCTTCAAAGATTTGTTCATTTGTAAGATTTTTTCGTATTTTCCGTCGAAGTTGTGCATTGCCTGTTTCAACCGCAAGCGTAACTGTCCGCGTGTTGTTTTTCAGAATTAGGTTGGCGAGATCCGGGTTTATTTCAGAAGCGTGAAGTGATGAAAGTGAAAAAGAATATCCATTATCAAGCAACGATCGACAGATATCGTTTAAATTCGGATGATCTGCAGCGCCTGCGCCTAGCAGTCCAATCCGCATTTCACCCATTGCCTTACTGGATTCTTCGAGGATTCTCTCAACTGATTTCAAACGGAGGTGCCGATAACATTGAGGGATTATACAAAATAAGCATTTACGCGGACATCCTCTGCTAATCTCCACCAAATGTATTTGAGATAGCGTGTGACCTTCAGAGTGGATCACGCTGGATCCACTGATACGGTTCAAATCATAGACAATACGTGTTTTCAGAGGTGGTTCGCACCGAGGGCCAATGTATTTTAATCCGCTAAAATTCCCGGAAACGTCGTAAAAAGATTCATAGAAACTTGGAATGTATATGCCAGGAATGGCAGAAAGACAAGCTTTGGCATCCTTTCTGTCACGATTAATGCCAAATGTGTCTTTTAAGGCTTTTGCTATTTCCGGGATAACATATTCGCCCTCACCTAATACCATGGCATCTAAAAACGGCGACATAGGTTCAGGATTAAGCGAGGTTAAAATGCCACCCGCGATTACAAACGGATGATGAGATTCGCGGTCTTCCGAATGTATGGGTATTCTAGATAAATTTAGAAATTGGATAACACCCGGTAAATCATTTTCGTAATTCAAGGAAAATGCGACGATGTCATAGTCAGTAATAACTTCAAAGGATTCGAGAGATCTAAGACTGATAGATTCAGTTGCTTTCAGATCTGCCGTATCCGGCAGAAATGCTCGGTGACAGACAACACCTTCGATACTGTTGAATGAAGCAAAAACCAGATGAAATCCGAGATTTGACATGGCCACATTATATGTAGAAGGGAAAGCGAGTACCACTTTCAGAGATACATCGCTTCCATACCGTATTTGGGAATGTTCCTTGGCGAGGCGATTTAGAAACTTATCCCTCAGTAAATGACTCACAGGACATCAGTCGGCTTTTCTTCTCATGAAAGCTGGAATCATGTAGTTGGATGTTTCAACTCGTATGGTATATTTGTCTATCTCAGGCTGACGCTTAAACTGCCCTTTACCGAGATCACGCCGTTTATAGGCAGGTAATTTTGCATCAAACAAAACTGAATTATTTGGATTTGACAATTCAAGTTCAGGTTGAACCAATTCGGAGGTGTCGTCACTTGCTGCATGATTATCAGCAAGAACTGGCGATTCTTCTGGTTTCACTATTTTATCGGTAATTTCAAGGTCCTCATCGATCTCATCTTCAGAATCCAACTCAAGTTCGGGTTGATGCAGTGTGTTAACTAAAACGGGATTATTTTCGGCATCAGAACTTGGAGATTCACTTGTTTCATAATCTTCCACTTCATCGTCAGATTTGTTCGGTTCCTCAACCAAAGTATCCTCAGCTTCCTCATGATCATCATGAATGATCGCTTCTGAAGAGACGGTATTTGTTAGTGAATTGTCGGATTCAGATATTTCATCAGTAATTGAGTCACTAGCTGTTTCCGGTTTGCCAGATATGTTTTTTCTGTTTGATACGTAGAGTGGAAAGGGTTCTGATTTAACTTTAGCCGACTCGAAACCGGTGGCAATTACAGTGACCTTCACTCGATCTTGATAATGTTCGGATACAACAGCTCCAAAAATAATATTCGCTTCCGGGTCAGCGGAATCCTGCAGAAGTTGGGTAGCGGCGTCGGTTTCGATAAGCGTTAGGTCGTTACCGCCAGTGATATTTATCAGAATTCCTCTGGCTCCCTCCACACTCAATTCATCAAGAAGTGGGGATGAAATTGCTCGCTTAATGGCATCGATAGCCTTTGATTCACCTGAACCGAATCCTGTGCCCATTAACGCTTTACCCATGCCAGACATGACAGCCTTTACATCGGCAAAATCTAGATTAATAAGACCCGGTACCGTGATTAGATCGGAGATGCCCTGTACTGCATTGGACAACACCTCGTCCGCCAGAGTGAATGCCTCCTTCAAAGTGGTTGTGCGTTCAACGGTTGAGAG
>JAFGJC010000017.1 GCA_016929305.1 candidate division CSSED10-310 bacterium
AACTCCTTCCGTAATTGCTCGACCTGACGCAGATCCTGGAACATCTCCACGCCGCCTATGATCTTCCCCGATTCATCACGGAGCAGTGCGGTCGATAACCGGATGGGTATCCGCTCACCCTTGCCGGTGACGATGTGCGCCGTCCTGCTCTCCACCGGTCGGCCGGTTTTTCTCGTCTGCCTTAGCGCGCAACTGCCTTCACAGATGTTTGTCCGGAATACCTCCCAGCACGACCGGCCGATCGTTTGTTCCCGTTTCACCCCGGTAATCCGCTCCGCTGCCCGGTTGAACGTCGTGATCCGCCACTCTGCATCCACCGTAAATACTCCCTCGTTAATGGAATCAAGAATCACATCGCGGTACTCAGTCATGCTTCACTCCTTTACATCACGTTTCATTCGCCATTCCTGCTAATCCTATCATGAAAGTTGCATTTTGCAATTAGTTTACGTGCAAGAACATTGCAAATTGCATTATTGCTTCCGGTCATACTATGTGTTTACAATAATAAATTCATAAATAACAAAGGGTTACAGATCAGCTTAATTTTGGCATGTTAGTTGCTATCTATTTCCCCGTGATGAGGGTGATGATTCCAGATTGGGACGGCCGGGTTTCACCGGTATTTGATGTGGCGAAGTGTGTTCTGATTGTGGACCTGGAAAACAACCGGGAACAGGGTCGCAGCCGGCACCGGATTGACAGTACCGATCCCTTGATCAGGGCATCAAAAGTTACCGGGCTGGGCACTGAGATACTGATTTGTTGTGCCATCTCCCGATCACTGGAAAATGCGCTGACGTCAGCGGGCATTCAGATTATCTGCGGTGTTTGCGGGCAGGTGGAGGATGTCCTGGTGACATATATTGATGGGAGGCTGGAAGAGAGCAGAAACCGGGTAGCGCAGAGCAGCCCGCAAAGAAAGTTCTCTCGAGCTCGCCGATACCATGGCCGACCGAAGCGATAGTCGGTGTGAAGCAGAAAGGATTGGATAATGATTTATATCATTTTGCAACGAGCGAAGGGAGTTAATTATGCCACGAGGTGACGGAAACGGACCGCCCCGTTCTGGCGGAGGTGGCAGAGGACGAATGGGAGGTCCACTGGCTGGCGGGCCGCAAGGTAATTGTATATGCCCCAAATGTGGGTATACGATGCCGCACATTTCCGGACAACCCTGCACCAGGGTCGTGTGTCCGAAATGCAGATCGACCATGATCCGTGCCAGATGAGAACCCATTGTGTAATCGGGGAAACGGTATGAATTCAAACGGATTGCAAAGAAAAAGCTAATTCTAACAACTGGAGATAAGCGGTATGAGACTTACAATTGCCAGCGGCAAAGGCGGAACTGGTAAGACGACATTTTCTGTAAATCTGGCATATGCTCTGGCAGATGCAGGTCAGCCTGTCCGGCTTCTCGACTGTGATGTCGAGGAGCCTAATGACCATCTGTTTGTGCAGCCGGAATTTACTGAGCGTAGACCTGTTGAGGTGATGAAACCCGAATGGGACTCGATAAAGTGCACGGCATGCGGCAAATGTGGAGAAGCATGCCGGTACAACGCCATTGCTGTTGTGAAAGGCAAGGTGTTGATTTTCAATGAGCTGTGCCATTCCTGCGGTGTATGCTCATATGTCTGCCCGGAGAATGCATTGACGGAAAAACCGGTTGCTGTGGGTTATGTTGAAGCAGCACCTCAAAACAAACCCTTTTTCTTCGCGCACGGGATTTTGAACATTGCAGAAGCGTTGGCACCTGTTGTTATTCGACATGTAAAAAAACAAATCGAACCGGAGATGATCAATATCATCGATGCATCACCGGGTACATCGTGTCCGGTGGTCGAAGCGGTCAGTGAAACCGATGTTGCTGTTCTCGTGACGGAGCCCACTCCCTTTGGTCTGAACGATCTTAAGCTGGCCGCCGGTCTGACGTTACAGAAACGGGTGCCTACGTGTATCGTAATCAATCGTTCAGACGGAAAAGATACGATCATCGAGAAGTATGCAGAAGAAGTAAACATTCCCATTGTCGGCAGAATTCCGTTCCGGCGTGAGTATGCGGAGTCGTATTCCCGGGGTGAGATACTGGTGCATGTTTATCCTGAGTTTGGAAAAAACCTTCAGGATATTTTTGCAAAAATCTCACAGTTGGCCGGAACCCAGCCGCCTGTTCTACCTGAAGAACCGGATTTTGCGTCGGTTCCGGCGTCAGGGAATGATTTTTCTGCCGGCACCTCTGACAGTTATAAGGAAATTGCCGTGATCAGCGGCAAGGGAGGATCGGGTAAAACCACTGTGATTGCTTCCCTGGCGTTGCTCGCAGATAACAAAGTCCTGGCAGATAATGATGTGGATGCCGCCGACCTTCATCTCCTTCTCAATCCGTCTGTCCGGGAGGCGCATGATTTTGTCGGCGGAGTCAAGGCCATTATTGATCCGTCACTTTGCACCGGGTGCGGCATGTGTGCGGATGCGTGCCATTTTGATGCGATTCATCCGAATGATCCGACAGACGATACATTTGCCGGCATCTATCGAGTGGATGCTATGGCCTGTGAAGGTTGCGGCCTTTGCAAATACATCTGTGAATACGGCGCTGTGGACATCGCATCCAATGTCACGGGCAGATGGTATATATCGAACACGGATCATGGTCCCATGGTCCATGCACGGCTGGGGATCGCAGAGGAAAATTCAGGACGGCTGGTAACACATGTCCGCAATGTGGCATCGGACCTGGCCGTTACATTCAGTCTGGGCTATATTTTCGGCGATGGTCCTCCCGGAACCAGTTGCCCCGTGATCGCATCCGTTACGGGAGCAGATCTAATAATGATCGTCACTGAACCCACCGTCTCAGGCGTTCATGACATGCAGCGCGTGCTTGAACTGATCCGTCATTTCGGTATACCCGCATTGATTGTCATCAACAAGGCGGATCTCAATCTTGATCAGAGTGAACGAATCGAACACATCGCGGAAGAGATGGGCGTTCGGATTATCGGCAGAATTCCTTTTGATCGTAACGTTCATGACGCGCTCATGGCCAGTAAAACGGTCATTGAGTATAACAAGGGACCCGCCTATCGTGCCGTGATAGAATTATGGGGAAATTTAAACCAAATAATTTCTTAAAGGAGACATAACCGATGAAAATAGCAGTTACATCCACAGGACCCGATCTTGATGACAGAGTGGAGACACGTTTCGGACGCTGTGCTTATTTCTTAATTATTGACCCGGAGACATTGCAGTTCGAAGCCATTACGAATCCGAATATCGCCGCAGGCGGCGGTGCCGGTATCCAATCCGCCCAGCTCATGGCGGATAAGGATGTATCCGCTGTCCTGACCGGTAACTGCGGTCCCAACGCGTTCCGAACATTCGGTGCCGCCGGCATCCAGGTTATCACCGGTGTCAGCGGGCAAGTGCGGGATGCCGTCACAAAATACAAATCCGGAGAACTGAACAGCTCCTCTGCACCCAGCGTACAAAGTCATTTCGGCATGGGCGGTGGCATGGGTAGCGGTACGGGTCGCGGCATGGGACGTGGCATGGGACGTGGCATGGGCCAGGGCATGAGCAGAAATCAACCGGCAGGCCCGGGCGTGGATCCCTTACCTCAGGCACCGGTCAGCAAAAAAGGAAAAGTTGAAGATCTTAAGGAACAGGCGAGAGCGTTGCAGGAGCAGATGGGTCAGATCCTGGATCAAATAAAAGCACTGGAAGAAGAGGAAGAACAGTAACCTCGAAAATCGTTCTCATAATTATACATACAATTTTTGCAGGGGATATCCGATGTCTATTGAAAGCTTGAAAAACCGAATATTGACAATAAAAAAATCTCTCCCGCCGGATGTCTTACTGGTGGCTGCCGCGAAAACGCGGACAGTGGAGGAAGTGAAAACCGCCATCATATCCGGGATAAAATTCATCGGTTACAATTACATTCAGGAGGCGGAACAGATACGTCAACTATTGAATGAATGGGAATCTCAGAACACCACTGATCCGGTCAGGTGGCATTTAATCGGTCATCTGCAGCGAAACAAAGCAAAAAAAGCAGTCAATCTATTTGATATGATTGAAACCGTTGATTCCCTGCGGATTGCTGAAGCAATCAACCGGCATTCTTTAAATGCCGGGAAAATCATGCCGATCCTGATTGAAATCAACAGCGGTCGGGAATCCAACAAAACCGGTGTGCATCCCGATGAGGTGATATCTCTTGTCAAAGAAGTGGCTAAACTGCCGAATATCAAAATTCAGGGTCTTATGACCATGGGACCGCGTTTCGGAAATCCAGAGGATGCCAGACCATATTTCCAACTCACAAGAAAAATCCGGGATCAACTGATTCAAGAAAAAATAGAGGGAACGGAAATCAAATATCTGTCCATGGGAATGAGTAACAGCTACCGGCAGGCAATTGAAGAGGGCGCAAACATTGTACGTATCGGGACCCGATTGTTTGGGGAGAGAAAATAAAACTGATTTTGAAAGGATTGACTGAAAATGGCCGTGACAGTAATTGAAAATTTATGCAAAGGATGTGGTCTATGTGCTGATGCCTGTTCCGTGAATGCCATCACGGTCAACAATGTGGCGGTTGTTGACGCAGTGCTTTGTACCGATTGTGGATCATGTGTGGACACTTGCCCTTATCATGCTCTTTCCCTCGATAATGCTGAGCCGGAAGAACAGTTCAAGCATGCTGAATCACCGCAAACCGCTTTTGCTCCCGACGGACAACCTAATGATTTTCCGGGATCGTTTACTCGAAAAAACCGCCGGGGATATAGCGGCGGCGGACAACGGCGACGGGAACGGGGTATACGACGCGGATGGAAGAGCGGTGGCGGATGCGGTCGCCGGAATCGTTAGAATAGGAAGATGTATTTAAAATTTGAATAACAAAAATAGCAAGGAGAAACAGATATGGAAACGGTTAAAAAAATGGAATCAACGATCGGGGGACGGTGGCGTGGTGTTTCACTGTTTTATTCGGATTATGAAAAGTGGAAAAAGTATCTATCTCCTCCCGTAGAACGATTCTGTGAAACGTTTGACTCAACTGACCTTTCCACTCGACTGCTCGATCCGGGTAAGTTTACCTGCCCGGGCGCTTCCTATGCATTCGGGTACGGCGAAGGCATCAAACAGGACATGGTACGGAAATTCGTCGATGAGAAGGGATATTCATCAAAATACGCGGAAAACCTTATCAATGAAACACCGCATTGCACGGATCAATTGAAAGCGATCGGTATTGATCTCGACAAGCAACCCGATGTTCTTATCGCAAAGCTTCAACCGGAGCAGATCATGAAACTGATTGACATCTACCAAAAAGTCCTGGAAAAAGCATTTACGTGTGAACTTACCAGTGTCATTTCCCTTTGCGCTAATATCGCCATAAAAACGACTCAAACGAACGATCTGACAATTTCCTTCGGATGCGAAGACGCCCGGACAGCAGGGAATCTATCACGCGACCGGTTGTTCGCGGGACTCCCGTATACACTGGCGACAACAATGATGAAAGAATTCTGACGGAATTTTTATTCAACCTGTTTGACATCATCCATTCTTTATATGCGAATGGCCGTTTCACAGACCGGCGCCACCTTCGTATTTCTCCACCCAATCATCCCGTTTACGTTCGATTTTTCCTGTTGCAACCAATTCGAACGTTTGGTTCGGTGCATCTCATGTTCGAAATACACTTCAACATCGGCATACCGAAATCGGTAAAATATCGGGATAAAATCCTGTAGTTGTGCCAGCTTGGGATGAACAAACAGGCGGTTGCGGACCGGTTGGAACTGATGCGAAGGGTGGTCAGGTATTCAATTGATAGATCAAAGTCGCACAGTTAACTTCAGATAAATAACTCATAAGCTAATTTTGGAATCTAACTCTCAGGCAACTCCGTTCCTTCACTCATGATTTCAATATATTTGCGGTAACTGAATACCCTGTTGCGCTTCTGAGCTGTTATTTCTTTAATGATTTCCAAGCGCTCGAGATGGTCCAGGGTTTTGTTCACAGTAGCTGGGGTGATTCCGGTTTTTTCTACCAACCAGCCCGATGTTGCAATGGGCATTTCCATAAACGCTTGATGTATTTTAATCGCTGAAGTTGCGGCTCGCCCAAGTCCACTGATTTTTTCTCTATCTCGGACTGAGATATCAAGGAGTTGTTGGGATGTTTCCACTGCCTGTTTACCCGTCGCAATGACCGCTTCTGCAAAGAAATCAAGCCATACTTCCCACTCTCCCGTCAGACGCACATCATTGAGTAATTCATAATAGTAATGACGATGCGTTTTAAAATAGAGGCTCAAATACAACATTGGCTCCCGCAAAGCTTTATGATCACAAAGAATCAAGGTAATCAGTAATCGACCAAGACGACCATTTCCGTCGAGAAATGGATGGATCGTTTCGAATTGGACGTGCGACAAAGCCGCTTTCAGCAACACAGGTGTCTTTTGATCATGATCATGAAGAAACAGCTCGAGTTGGCCCATGCAGTCAATCACTTTTTCGGCGGGTGGCGGAACAAATACTGCATTCCCGGGTCTTGTGCCACCGATCCAGTTCTGGCTTCGCCTGAATTCACCGGGAGTTTGTTTGCTGCCACGCCCTTTATGCAGCAATATACTATGGATCTCTTTTATCAGTCGCAATGACATGGGAAAACCATTCCGTAATCGATTCAAACCGTAGTCGAGAGCAGCAACATAATTACTCACTTCCCTGACATCATCCACCGGTACACCTGGTTCCTGATCCATCTCAAACATCAACAAGTCAGAAAGTGAGGATTGCGTGCCCTCGATCATGGATGAGAGAACGGCTTCTTTTCTTATATACATGTACAGGAATACTGATGTTTCCGGCAGCAGCGATGACACACTGTCCAACCGCCCGATAGTTAAAAGAGCTTGATCAAACTTGTTTCGTAATTCCGGTGTCCATTCAATCGATGGTTTTGGGGGTAATGGCGATGGTACAAATGCTTGAACCTTTTCACCAATAGTTGATATCATCGTGTAATGCCCCTGTAATCCTCGCTTCATGTCCTTCCTTTCAACCCTAAAATAAGAATTGCCTTTATTTTAGGATAGCCTTGTTTGTTAAAATAAGACATGGGTAAGAAAAAAGCAAATGGATTGTTAAAATAAGTATTGGTTAAAAGTCCACCTTCGCCACTGTATCAGCCCTCCTGGTGAGTGCCGGATGAATGGCTGCTTCGATGGGTACAGTTGATTGCAATTACATGCTACGGTGGACACCCTCGCTTTACTGATTCATTACCTGCGATGGATGGACGTCGTTGTAACCAATTAGAACGTTTGGTTCGGTCCATATCACGTTCGAGGTGCATTCTAATATCGGTATCCCGCAATCGGAATTGTACCGGGATAAAATCCTGGAGTTGTATCGTTTAGGTATGAGCAAACAGGCGATTGCGGATCGTTTGGAATTGACTCGAAGGGTTGTCAGCTATGCTGTCGAGAAGTGTATAGCAAATAAAAATGAAAACACCTGGTATTACGAGATCGTATCCAGAATTCTCTCAAGTTCACCGACTGCGTATAGCGGCAGTGAATACAGTTCAAATGTTGTTTCATGATTCCTGTTTGCAAGGTCAATACTGATTTTCTGACTGCTGGGAGGATTTGTGTCAAACCTTACCGCCCTTTTAAATTTCTTTGATGCTGCAAATTGATGCAGTGAACGTAATGTTCCGCTCCGGCCTGCTTTTACTTCAACAGGAATAATCTCCGGTCCCAATGAAATGACGTAATCGACTTCGGCGTTTGTTTTGCGGCCTTCCCGAAGCCAATATACAAGTCGTGGCGGTTCTCTGCCTTCGCTGGAATAAGCCAGATGCTGACCGATGAACTGTTCGGCAAGTGCACCTTCATTAACCAGTTGTATGTCATCCATTTTTCGTAAATGGCTCCAATTCAAACCACACACATGATTCATCAGACCGATATCGAGATACAGCAGTTTGAATGCAAGCTCATTGATATCAGCATAAAGGGGAACACCCGAACAATGGCTGGAAAAAACACGCAAACAGACACGGGCTTTCTCCAGCATTTCAATGGCTGCTTTCACATCACGGGAACGATGATCTCTTGAAAAATTGACATACTTGACCTTTTGCCCCACCTGACGGGGTATAAGGCGGAAAACACGCTGGAGCAGCATCAACTCGCGCCGACTTGCGTATTTGGCAAAATCATCCTCGTAAGTACTGACAATGTGACGATGTATCGTATCTGCTTCCTCAAAGGAACCGGTTTCCTGGAATGTACTGACTGCTTCCGGCATTCCGCCGACAAACAAAAACTCTCTCTGGCGCATCATCAATTTTTTATGCGCGGTTTCAGGGATGCTGTTTCCAAAATCCAGTTGATCCAGATAATTGCAAAGCGTGGGTTCCAGAGCCATTAAAAATTCCCTGAACGTCATCGGACCCAGATGATGATACTCGATCCGGCCAACGGGCATAGAGAACTTATGATCAGAAAGAGTGAATTCCATCAAAGATCCTGCGGATATAACCGGTAATTCCGGTAAGTCTTCGTAAAAATAGCGAAGTGCCTGGATTGCGGACGGTACTGCCTGGATTTCGTCCAGAAACAGGAGTGATCGGGAATGGGTGATAGAACGGCCGACAAGCGCTTCCAGCTCTGCGCGGATCATGGGTATATTCAACGTGGAAAAGACCTTATCCAGGTCCAGATGACGTTCCAGATTGATTTCGTTTAACTGGAGTTTTTGTGCCGCTGCAAACTGCCGGACAAGTGTTGATTTACCGACCTGACGCGCACCTCTGAGGATGAGAGGTTTTCTTCTGGTGGATTTTAT
>JAFGJC010000210.1 GCA_016929305.1 candidate division CSSED10-310 bacterium
AAAGGTTGTGCTCTATATTTATCAGCTTCTTTAACTATTTCATAATACGCTCTTATCATAATCTCGGCAGTTTCTGTGTTAACCTGATAATAATCCATTGTCTCGCTGGCATCGAAAGTCTTGTCGTATAAATAATAACGGTTTTTGTATATATCACCAATAAGTTTCCATTGTGTGTTCTCTATAGATATCTGATTGATATTAAAATTATTCAGATGTGCCAGAGCGTATCGGTTAGTGTTCTTGGATGGCTCTTGCAGTGCATCTACGAGATTTGATCCACAAAAGCTAGGTTTTTGTTCTATTCTGGCGACATGTAAAATGGTTGGCGCTAAGTCCATCAAACTGACAGGATCGGAAACTGTCTGATTTTCAAATATTTTGCCTGGAAATTTAATGAACAAAGGAACTCTGAGAAGTTCTGAATTGAGTGAATACCCATGATCCACTTCTCCGTGTTCATAAAATCCTTCACCGTGATCTCCAGCGACGATAAACACGGTATCAGTTTTATCAAAAGCATCATAAATTTTCTGCATCCAATAATCCCAAAAAGCGATTTCGCTGTCGTAACAGTCAAGAAGGTATTCAAACAGAGGGTGTGGAGGTGTCAAATGATATTTTGCGATTTGATCTTTGAAAAAGTTCTGATAGAGGTCTGACGGAATCTTGGGTTTTGTGTGGTTGTAGTTTTTTATCCAGGGTAATTTGGGATAGTAGGGCCAGTGCGGATCGAAAAAATGTATCCAGAGGAAAAAGGGTTGGTTTTCTTCCAGATGTTTTCGTTTCGACAGAATGCGCTCAACAACAGAAGCGGCATCTCCAAACAGATTATAGTCATCCAATCGGTCAAAATGTGATTCGAATCCCCACAGTGATGTCAAATGAGGATTTGTCGATAATCCATACGTATAATAACCGTTCTGTGACAGTACATCTGTCACAAAAACCAGTTCGGGAGATAGTTTTTGTTGGCTTACCGTTTGATCGGTTTCGCTGAAGAAACCGGTAATTGCTCCATGTTGCTGAGGGTACAGAGATGTAAACAACGACACAATTGACGGCAATGTCCACGAACTACTGGCGATAGCCTGATCAAACCGAACGCCATTTTTAAAAAACTGATCAGTATTGGGTGTTGTATTTCTATCGTAGCCATAACTTGACACATGATCTGAGCGAAGGCATTCGACAGTAACAAGAATGATATTGGGTTTTTTGACGTTCGGTTTCTGGAAAAGATCTTTAGATGTGGTTGATTGTGGTTTGGTTTCGGGAGTGTTTAGCAGGCGGAAAACGAGCAATAGGATGCAAAGGCCGCATCCGATGCTCAATAGTATATACCATCCTGAACGAACCCACTTCACAACATCATGTTACTGTTATTGGAGATACCAGGCAACAGAAGCAATTCAGTAAATTTTATCATCAGCAGGACATAAAGAGAGATATTCGTACGAATCGTTATTGCTGAGTTGTCTGGCTGCTTGACTGGATCAGTTTGTTCAGATCTAGAGTTCGAAAATCGATACCTCCCGAAGACACAGGAAGCAGTAAAATTTTCTTACCGATCAGGGCTTCAGCTATTTTCAATTTCACCATGACTTCACCGCCGGAACCGGCTAGGGCTTTGTTCATTTCTTCAATTCCGCGGGCATCTGCAAGTCCTTCCGCTTCGATGGCTTCAGCAATTTTTGACTGTTGTTCATAATATGCATCGGCTGCGATCGTGGCTTGCGTGTATTCACCGTCTACCTTGGCTTTCATTTTAGCCACTTCTCCCTTCGCTTCCTCCAGTTTCTTTAAATATTCTTCCGTCGCGGCTTTTGCTGACGAACGATTTTTCTCTGCCATCTGATCAGCGACTTTTTTGTCTTCGATGGCCTGCTGATACGCCGGATTGAACCGGTAATCACGCGTCAGAACTTTTTCGACAATGATTCCATATGATTGGACCATCCGATTGAGTTCATCCAGAGCCTGTTGAGCTTTTTCATCTCTTTTACTGGAGACATAAAATTCTTCTGTCATCAACTCGCCAAATATGTCTCTGGGTCTGCTCCTGGCGATGGTGCGGATAACAGAATCCTTCAACTGGTCATTATCTCTGGCAACATATTCCAGAATATACGGTGCTTTCATCGGATCAAGCCGGTAACTGATGATAACATCCAAGGAGATGTCATTTCCGTCAATGGTCTTGAATAAGAGATCATCACGGCGTTTTCTGTCTCCTTGATTCGTATTAAAAGTCATTTCCACATTTACCAGTTTCGTGTCAAATGTATGCCAGTCATTTATAAACGGAAGGAAGAAATAGGTGGCTCCGGGCGAATATATTGTTTGTTCAATACCCTTATTGGGACCGATCTTTTTTGTTCTGACGCCAACTTCTGTTGGACCTGTAGAAACAACCATGCAACCCGACAACATCAGAATCATGCATGATATAGAAGCGAATAAAACGTAAGATTTTTTCATGATCTGTCTCCTAATCCTCAACCTCAAATAGTTCCAGAGCATTCCGCAGATCAAGGGGATTCAATCCCGCCTTACCATCTGAGGGTAGTACAATGAGATCAAGCCCTTTCAATACCTTGGCCATTTCCAATCCGACTAACCTGTCAGAACCGATTTTTTGAAGAGCTTTATTTTTCAGATCTGTCCGGGTTGCCTCAGCGAGTTTGATCAGGAGGTCGGCTTCAGCGTGTTTTTTCCGGGTGTAAAGATCTTTTTCAGCATTTTTTCGAGTGATGTATGCTTGACCCTCCTGAAGTTTAACTCGAACCGCAGCTTCACCTTCTTCTATAATGCGCTTTAAATTCGCTTCTTCCATGGCAGCTCTGCCTTCTGCCTGATTCTTGAAAACAAGCTGATCTTTCAGTTTCTTCTCTTCGATGTTCTTCTGAATTTCTTCTGAATATTGGAAATACCTCACAAGAACATGTTCAACTTTAAGTCCTTTATTGCGCAGTTGTTCATTGAGTAAGCTCTTCGCCATCAACGTCTTTTCATAGCGTTTTGGTGAATTGTAGAATTCTTCTGTGGTGAGTTGACCCAGGGCTTGTTTAAGCACCGGCTCCGCTTTGGGTATAATACCGTTGTCTTCGTACAGATGTCCGGGACCAATTGTTTGCAAAACCGTATATGGATCATCAATCCGGTAGATAATTGTTGCATCAACATCGACAAAAAAACCATCCGATGTTTGGATATGCGCCGCTTTGTCAAAACGATAATATGGGATTTCGTCATCATCATGGATATCAGGGAAATTTGTCAGTTCATAAACAAGTAGTGTCTTGGGAAAGATATGGATATGCTCCATACCAAATGGTTTGCGAAAAATAAGACCCGCTTGGTAAGCATTAGGTTGGATACCGCGTTTAACACCGATTTTCACCTCTTTTAAAGCGAAAGTTCCAGGTTGCACATAAACAAACAACATATTGTAGATTCCAACTACACCTAATATGATGATTGCGAGATAGATTAGGCGGCGTAATCCTTTTTGTTTGCCTTTTCCTTTTAGCTTCGGCAACTTAAAAGGTACAACGCCTTCCGGGAAGTTTGTTTTTTCCGCCATGTGTCCTCCTTAATCAGAATGAGATCTGTTTGATACAGATACAATTCCTACGTTTTGGATCTTGAGAAAATTCAAAGTAATTTTACCGTAATCTGCTAAGTCTATCAAAATTTTTTCGTGTGTTTCAGGCCAAATATGCGGATCATGTAAGTATAATCCTTGTTTTAGATTAACTTTTTTCATTAGATATTGCGATAGGTTGGTACGCTTTTTATTGAAGTTTTATCTGTAAAATGGTATTAAATGTAAGAAGAAACAAAATGCCTAGGAGGATATTATGTCTGCACAGGTACAGAATAAAGAATTTTATTCTAAACTGGCTAATTTTACTTCAGAATTGGTCAATTTGATAAAAACCGTTGAGATGTATACAGAAAACCATGCCCTGTCGAAAGAAAATGTCGAAAAATGCATGTCTGCATTATTGGAGTTCCTGGGATGGCGTAAAGAGACAAACCTGATTGTTGATGAGGAAAAAATGGTTGTGGATGGAAACATAATACCTTCCTCCATGGTTTCCAAAACGCCATCTCTGAGCAGATTTCAGTCGATAATGGAAGAAAAACGACTTAATTCACTCACCTTGGATCGTTCCGTTAAAAATGAGGATCTCCTGAAACTTGCCCGTGCGCTGACGACATCTTATGCGGTGAGTGCTGAAACAAAAGATGTTTCAACATATCTTGAAAATCACTCCGTGTTTTCCATTCGCGTCGATGAAGCACCCGGAACCGCTGCACTTGAATCTCCGGAAAGCATTCTCT
>JAFGJC010000211.1 GCA_016929305.1 candidate division CSSED10-310 bacterium
CCAGTTATCACCAGCACCGTGGATTTCGTTACATCATTCGAATCCGTGGAGCAAACCAAATCCTCAGGTTTCAGGTCTACCTGGCCAGATGCCGTTTCTTTCCTGAGCGACACCACAAAATGATCACCGTCCGGCTGACTCGAAACCGACCAGCCGCTCCGCTCCGCCATGCGGCTGACATTGGCAACCTGCACCTTGTCGGATATCAGGATAGATACTTTTGTACTATTTTCCATCGCTTTACGGGAGCGAAGTACTGGTTGAGGACAGGGCAGCCCGCGCACATCAATATATTCCGTCATCGCATAATCTCCGGTTCATCCTTATCGATTATTGGCAACAAGTTACTATAAGTTATTCTTATAATTAATTGTATCTTCACACAATTTGTAATAATTTAGAAAATGATGATTTGTCAAGAAATCATTGGGAGTATTTACATATGGAAACAGAAAATCTGAACTGGTCCTTGTATGAATTAAGGATTTTGCTGCATTTGCACAGAACGGGCAGCCTGTCGGAAACGGCCAGGCATTTTGGAATATCACAGCCGGCCATCTCGCAAAAACTCAAATTCCTTGAAAAGCAGTTGCGTGTGCCATTATGGCAACGCCGGGGCCGTTCGCGCGGTTCATTGACCAAGGCGGGGCGTGTTTTTTTGGATTACACGGTAAGCATCTTTCGGCAAACCGATGATGTGCTCGTGAAATTAGGTGCGGTAAAACCTCATCCATCGATACATATTGCGGCATCGACGATCCCCGGGGAGCGGTTGTTGCCTGGAGCTGTTGCACAATTCAGATCACTCCATCCGGAGATAGCAATACGCGTGGAGGTGATGGATTCCGCAATGGTAGTCAACCGGGTGCGGAACAAAGAAGCCGACATGGGCATATGCGGTAAGGCACTGCCTTTTGATGATCTTGGTGTTGAGGAGGTATGTGGCGACAGCATTGTCTTTGCCGTAAATAAGACCAGTCCGTTGACTCAGTCAGGAAAACCCATAACGATCGCTGAACTGGAAGGGCATTGTGTCATCATGCGCGAAATCGGATCAGGGACGCGTGCAACCTTGGAAAATGCGATGACGGACCGATCGATGACATTTCCGCCGAATATGCGGCAGATGGAATTGGGAAGTACCCAGGCCATTGTTGAAGCCATTTCGCAGGATATCGGTTGCGGTTTCATCTCCAATAAAGCGGCAGCGGGATTGCCGACGATCGTGATCGAGGGGCTTACACCGATTCCCCGAACATTCTACATCATTCACAACCGAAATGCGGATTTGGCAGAATCGTTTATTCCTTTAAGAGATTTTTTAATGGCGTATTTTCAGGATTCCTGATATCGAATATTAGAAGACAGAATATCGGATAGCAATATGCAGGGAGAAGATCGATGTTATTTGATAAAAAAGCCAGAAAAGTTGAGAAGCTGATGCGGGATCAATTTGAACGGATCGGTAACGTATTGGAAGAGTTGATTCTTCTTTTGGAGCATTACTGTGCAAACTGCAAGGATTTCAAACGGGAATCATTGGAAGTGCACAAGATGGAGCATAAAGCGGACAAAATTCGGCGGGAGATAGGGAGGATGCTGTACAACGGCGCTTTTCTGCCGGTTTACCGTGAGGATTATTTTTATCTTGTTGAGCTTGTTGACGAAATTGCCAACAAGGCGGAGGATATCGGAGATTTTGTGACGTTGACGCGGCCGCCGATTCCGTCATTTGCCATCGATGGATTCCTGAAAATAGCCAGAAAGAATATAAAGAGCTTTGAACTGCTTCAGGAAATGCTGGACAGATTTTTATCCGGTGATACGGATATTGTGGATACCGGTGTTCGCATCCAGGAACTGGAAAGCTCCATCGATAAAATGCAGTTTGATTTGATTCGTTCTATTTTTAAGAGTTCTATGGACAAATATGACAAGATGCATGCCAAACAGTTCATTGACGAGGTCTGTGCAATTTCTGATCTGGTCGAGGATGTTTCTGATCAGTTTGAAATAGTCGCCGCCAAACATCGTCTGTAATTTACAGGTTAACCACTCGGATATGCGTGTAACAGGATCGATATTATGTTTTGGTTAATCGGGGGATTGTTCCTGGGATGGAGTCTGGGAGCGAATGACACTGCAAATGTATTCGGTACGGGGGTAGCTGCCCGTTTGATCCGCTACTGGCATGCCGTGGTATTTGTCGCGGTTTTCGTAATAATGGGGGCTGTCCTGGAGGGACCGAAATGCATGGAAACTATTGGTGAAATGGGTGAATTTTCACTCATACAAGCCTTCTACTGCACGCTTTCCGCAGCACTCGCCATGACCCTGATCACGATCTTCGCCATTCCGTCATCAACCTCCCAGGCCATCGTCGGCGCGATACTCGGCGCATCCCTGGTTTTTGAACCGCTTTCTGCGGATCAAATCTCACTCCTGATAAAAATGATTATTTGCTGGGTGTTGACACCGGTAGGCAGCGCTGTGATCGCTTTCCTTCTCTACCACATCATCGATTTCATCATCAGCAGGTCCATCCGGATCACCCGGAATTTCCAGGTTTTTCTTCAG
>JAFGJC010000212.1 GCA_016929305.1 candidate division CSSED10-310 bacterium
ATAACCCCGAATCAGATACGTGCTGATATATTCGGAAAAGAGCCTGACAAGAACTCAATGATGGATAGTTATTATCTGCCAATTAATTTAATCCCAATCGCAACAGAGAAAAGCGTTAATAAATCATTCAAGCCAATTACAAAAGCAGAAGACGAAACAGAAAAAAGACGTGCTAAATTATGGCGGTCTATTATTATAAAAGCGGAGCCTCTTGAAAGACCTTTTGCAAGAGCAATGTCTAAACTGTTCAAAGAACAGAAAGCAGAAGTATTGGGGAATTGGGAAAAAGCTAACAAAAAGAAATCCGCTTTTAAACTTGATTCTAATATTACTAAAGAATCCGTCACACAGGCTGAATTATTTGATGAACAAGTCTGGATTGAAAAGTTCAACAAAGAAGCATTGCCGTTTATAACCGAAGCGATAAAAACTGGCGGCAATCATGCTCTGACCGATCTTGGAGTTGATGAAGTTTTTAATATCCGCAATCCGGCCACAGAGCAGATGATCCATGACAGATTGCAGATGTTCGGCATTAAAGTCAACGGGACGACTACAGAGAAAATCGCTGAACAAATCACAATCGGTATGAATAACGGTGAATCAATAAGTGAGATCGCAGCAAGACTATCGAATATATTTGATCAAGCCGAAGTATACAGAGCCAACGTAATTGCCAGAACTGAAACCATGAACGCTTTTAATTATGGCAATATGGAAGGAATGATTCAATCAGGTTTAGTTGATGAACATGAATGGATTACAAGCAGAGATGCAAATGTTAGAACAGAAGAAACGGCACCCGGAAATTCTCATTTAGCATTAGATGGTGTAACTGTGAAACTTGGTGAAGATTTTCCAGTTGGCTTTAATTATGGAGGATGGACAGCAGCATGGCCATCTGATTACAATGAAAGATGTAGTACTTCACCTGTAAGAAAGCAGGCTGCATAAGCCGGAATTTATCAAAGGATAAAAAATGGATAAGCATTTCGTGACCGGTAATATTTTAAAGGCTGATGGAGAAAAAGGGGAAATCAGATTTCGCCTGATTACAAATGATGTTGACAGCAGAGGTGAAGTCATCATGCCGGACGGTGCCAGACTGGACCGGGTTAAACTAAATCCGGTTTGGTTGTGGGCGCATAATCACGAAGCATGGGGCGGGATACTAAGGCCGCCTATTGGCAAAATGGATATTGGTTCAATTGAGCAAACAGAGAAAGTTTTCGATGTTGATGTATATTTTGATGAACAAAATGATCCGTTTGCCAGGATGATCGCTGCAAAGCACAGAAACGGATTTTTGACATCCTGCTCAGTCGGTGCGTCTGTGATTACAGTATCCGAAGATAAAGTCAACCCTAATCAAACTGGCGTGACATATAGAGAAATCATGATACTTGAAGGATCCAGCGTTCCTATTCCTGCAAACATGAGAGCTGTTCAGCAAAAGGAATGGGGAGAGTTTTTCGATGCCTTTAAGTCTTTTGGGCTTGATACATCTTTACTTGCAAAATCAATGAAACAAGAAGGCTATGAGAAATATATCATTGATAAAGCCACAGAAGATAAATTTCTTGTGCAGGCTGGGATCGAATTCAAAAAAGATAAATATGATCCCGCAATTGATGTCGCGGAAGTACGCAGTAGACTTATAAATCTAAACAAGTCATTGGAAACGCATAAATGCGAACTCACTGAAACCCAAAAGAAATTGTTAACGGAAGGCGTTAACGCCATTCTACCCAAAACCAATCTCGGTGAAATTTCTGAGTCAGAACTTAATGTAACTGGTCAAATGGATCAGTACGTGGAAAAGGTTCTGGAAGATAAAATCGTCCCGAAGATCAATGAGATATTCGATAAACGAATGAACGAATTGGTCAGCGACAGTATGGACGAGTCTGATGAAGATCAACCTGAGGAAGAAAAAACCTACTCAGTCGAGGAACTGCTCGACATTTAATGCTTTTGAAAGGATATTCCGATGACAGAAGAAGAGAAGAAAATTGAAGCTCAAGCGAAGCTTATATCGAGCATTGCGGAAAAAGTAACTGAAGGAGTCAATGCCGAAGTCAAGCCTCAGCTTGAAAAAATGGGCGAGGATTTGATAAAAGTCCAGCGCCAGGTCGATGAATTCAAATCCAATAAAGTCACAATTGAAGAAACCAAAGAAGAAACCATTGATATTAAATCCATTTTCAAAGGTGCATCTTATACTTATAAACCCGGAACCGGAATGGGATCACTTGCGAAAATGTTCGCAATTGAAACCGATATGAATACCGATCATATGGGTGTGAAGAAAGCATTGTATATGCCGCGAGCAACTATGGATTTGTCCAAACGCACTTACAAACGCGATCATTCATATGACAATCTCGAAGGCCTTATGGAACTGAACGATACGGCCTATTTCGCAGCACTGGCTATCAGCCATAAAACTAAACAGTCGTTCTATACTGTGATGAAAAGCCTTGATACATACAGGCTGCTAAATGCTGAGATCAAGGCCCACAAGGATCTTGCAAAAGCCCTGGATTCATCTCAGAATAG
>JAFGJC010000213.1 GCA_016929305.1 candidate division CSSED10-310 bacterium
CATCAAGCGCTCCGGCCTTGGTATTGTTATTAATCACGATGATTTTGACGCAATGGAAAGGATTCTTGAATCACTCGTTGAACAAAGAAAATTACTTCCGAAAATGTATCCGCCCGATTGGGATTACATCAACCAATTTTCACAATCCCGGTTAGCCGAACAACTCAACACAAACCTCTGCGAAATATCCGGTTGCCGTGACAACACCTGAAAAAATTCAACATCTGCTTTTGGTTCGTCTGGATCATGTGGGCGACTGCGTAATGACTGTTCCACCCATTGTGCGGTCTCTGAAAAATACATATCCCGACATCAAGATTTCATTGATGACAACTCACAGGAACAGTGAGCTGATATCGACCGTTGAAGAAATCGATCAAATAATGATTTACGATGCGCCATGGTCAGTGAGGCCGGAGGGTTATTCCCGTACACCGGTTTTTGCGTATATTAGCAAACTCGTTAAAATGTGGTTTAAAGCTAATGTGCGAAAATCACTCGGCCGTTACGATGCGGTGATATTTCTGTCACATGCGTATTGGGAAAGGTTTTTGTTTGCATCTCTGGCATCGGTACGACTTGGATTTGTCGGTACTTACAACAGCAGACGACAGCGGATTTCAGAGAAATTACTGACCCAAAGTTTGCCGTTTGACACCTCGAAACATCAACTCACTAATTGTTATAATCTTATCGAGTGTATTTTGCCGGTACAGCACCGTGAATCCAAAACATGGCTGCGTGTTTCCGAAACCGATATGCATTTCGGTCAGAGCATCCTGGCGGAAGCTGGACTTTCAAGTGAATGCATTGCCTGTCTCCATCCTGGTGGTGGTCATTTCCGGAGTTGGCCGGAAGAACGCTTTGCAGAAATCGCGCTATGGCTTGCTCGCAATAAATCCATGAAGGTTGCCGTTATCGCTGGACCAAGGGAGTTCCATCTTGCGAAGCATATTCAGGCGAAGGCGAATCATCCCGATATCATTGCTCTGATGACACCCTCCTATAAATCCGTAATGTGTCTCATGCCTCACGTCAAACTCTACATCGGTAACGATACCGGTCCGACACATATTGCTGCTGCCTGTGGAGTTCCGACACTGGCGATTTTCGGGCCGACCAGCAATACGATATTTTCACCTGTCGGTAGAGTTTTTAAATGTATAAAGATTGATCCGGGTTGCAGTCCATGTAGAATACCATGGAAACCCGTTCAGTCATGCGAACGCAATCTGGAATGTCTGAATGGTATTTCAGTCGAGAGGGTTGTTCAGGGGATTATGGAGTTGATCGATGTGTAAGCAGATATGTCCCGTAACGGTTGTCATCCCGACATACAACAGAGAAAATGATCTGGTGCAGGCTATTAACGATCTGTTACTTCAGAGTCATCCTGAGTATGAAATTTTGATCATTGATCAAACTGCAGAACACGAAGAATCCACAGCTATGTTTTTACATGAATGTGCAGATAGAATTCGCCTGATACGCCTGCCAGTCGCCAATCTTCCTGCAGCAAGAAACGAAGGCATCAGAAAGGCAAAATATAAAATCGTCGTTTTTGTTGATGATGATGCCAGGATTCCTCGAGATTACCTTTTGGCACACGCAAGAAACTATGCCGATAGTTCCATACAGGCTGTTGCAGGACCGGTTCTGGCACCTGAAAAAAGATGGAAACAGGAAAGACCGGAGTATGCCGATGATCCGCTTCTTCGCATATTTAACGCATGCTGGCAATTCAGCGGCCGGTGTGAAGTGTCTCACGCGCCCGGCGGAAATATGTCGTTTTACAGGGAAATTGCTCTAAAAGCAGGATTGTTCGATGAAAATTATCATGGCCCCGGTTTTAGAGAAGAATCTGATTTTTTCATTCGGCTAACGCGGCTGGGAGTAAAAATCATCTACGATCCATCGGCGTGGATAATACATCCTCCGGGATTCAGAACCGGCGGATGCTGGAGCGATCATAACAAGATACCTTCCAAGATCCGGTTCTTCAATCATGCATATTTCGTTTTTAAAAATTTTGACCGGAGACTGATATTCAAGCTTTTTTTCAGGGATATCAGATCACATTTCATTCGGCGATATACATGTCTGCATCCGCTGTTAACCTTACGGAAGATTTTCAGATTTACCAGCGGATGGTTTAAAGCAATGCGTGAAGCGCCGCGTGAGAGTTTCATTACGGCTACGGATATTCGGGCACAACAGACTACTATTCACCAGAAGGGAAATCCAATGTAATGTTTGAGATTCTCGTTTGGTCAACCGGGTTCGTGACAGTCATTGCCATGCTGATTGCCTATATCAGATCAAAGGATCCGCTCCATCCCATGATGTATCTCGGTCCAATGTTCTTTTATATTTATTGTTATCAACCGGCAATATTGTATTACCAGGATTTTCTGAGACCATATTTCCCGGATATTACCCGGCTTGAATATGTTCAGTTATTGAATTTTAGCTGCTGTACTGCATTTTATGCGGGGTGTCTTATGATATTCAAAATACGTAAAACACCCACATTAAATCCGAAAATAGTGGAATTGCCGGCAATGTTCAGGAAACGTATGTTCAATCTGGGTATACTGCTGGGTACAATCAGCGTCGGCGCATTCTTATATATGGTTCAACGCGGCGGCGGATTTGCCAGCACCTTCGATCAGGCGAAAGCATACATCTCTGCGCCCAGCGGATACATCGGCGATGCGCCGTTACTGTCATTTCCGGCCATACTGATGTTATCATTGTCGTTCCAGGGAAGACGACCCCAGCTTCATCATGTGCTATTGATTTTATTGTTCGCATCGCCGTTTTTGACCTTCGGAATTCTTGGGGGCCGCCGTGGTCCGATCTTTATGGGAATTGCTATTCTTTTTTTTCCGTGGTGGCTTGTATCCCGCCGAAGGGTATCTTTTAGAGCTTTGATTGCGGGTGGATGCGTGCTGGCAATTGCCGTGATGTTCGTCTGGTCGCAGCGGCGCCAACTTTATATCGGATCGAACTTCATGTTCAATGAAACCGCATTCTGGGATAAATTTATCCCTCAGGAAGTGGATACGGGACATGAATTTATCTTCAGTTCCGGTCAGGTGCTAAATGCCCAGTACTACAACAGCTTCTATTGGGGAAGAAGACAATTCGTACTCTTTTTCATCAGACCCATTCCCAGACAGATCTGGCCTACAAAATATGAAGATATGGGATTTCCAAATTTTTCCGCAGGTCATTCCAGTATCGATAATCCGGATGATTGGCTGGAATCTGTCGGATGGATACCGCTGCAGGGAGCTGCTCACGGGTTGGTGGCAGATATGTACATTGAATTCGGATGGGGTGCCATCATCGCGTGTTTTCTTATAGGATCCGCCTATAGCTATCTGTGGATACGTTCTCTTCGCTCGGGCGGAATTTGGATGATTTTGTTTGTCGAAGCAACTATCATTTCACTTTACCTGCCCACGCAAAGCTTCGCTGCCGCTATGTACCGGTTTTTGTTCATGTCCGTACCGACGGTTATCCTGTGGAGAAGAATCATTCAAAATCGAATTACAAAAACACGATATCTATATCCGGAAATCCAATACGAAAGGCAGCATGGTTAACGTAAATATTAAACCCAATATTCTGGTTGCTCAACTCGGTGCCAGACGGCATTACATCGTTCCGGCGACGTTAAACAAATACGGTATGCTGCATGATTTCTATACAGATATTTTTCTGAAATCATCTTTTTGTGAAACCATGGTGAAAAACATTGCTTCCCGATTTGGACTAACGAGTGTTAAACGGCTGGCAGGCAGACATTCATCCCAGCTTCCGCTTAACAAAATTCATACTTTTCCTGTTTTCGGTTTGAGGTATAAATACCGGGGAAGATTTTCGAACACTGATGAATCGAAAGTAAAAAACTGGTTATGGGGAGGAAAGACATTTTGTGAAAGCATAATCAAGCGATCCTGGGAAGGCGTGACGGGTGTTTATAGTTTTTCATCGGCAGCACTCGAATTACTTCAGAAAGCAAAAAACATTAAAATTTGCAGCATTCTGGATATGGCAACTGCACTACGCAAAGTCGAATATGAGATATATGAAAATGAATCGGCTGTATTTCCGGGATGGGCAGACAGCCGATACTGGACTGAATCAGACGATGCGTATCACAACAGGCAATTACAGGAAATTCGAGTGGCGTCAACGATTATCTGCAGCAGTACGTACGTGAAACGGATGATCCAGAACGTGCCCGGTTTTGAAAAAAGACTTAGCGTTTTGCCCATCGGTTTTGACAGCCACTTCTCCCAACCTACTGAAAAATCGTCCAAAGGTCCTTTGAAAATTCTTTGCATTGCTAACGGGGGTATTTTGAAAGGATTTGGATATCTTGCACGTGCAGTCAAAAACTTCGGTTCAAACCTTCAGACACGTGTTGTTGGTGAATTGACTGTCTCTCAAACAGCTAAATCCGACCTGTCGGAAAATCTCGAATTGTTCGGTTCGGTACCCCGAACGGAGATCGCCGGTCACTATGAATGGGCTGATGTGTTTGTATTGCCGTCACTGAGTGAAACATTCGGGCTGGTCATCCTTGAAGCGATGTCTTATGGCCTGCCCGTGATTACGACAGATCATACCGCCGGACCGGATATCATCAGACAGGAAGGAGATGGTTATATCGTTCCTGCCGGTGATTCCGAAGCGATTGCAGAAAAGCTTGAGTGGTTTTTGATGAATCGGCAGCAACTGCCCGATATGTCATCGCAGGCGTATGAGCGCTCCAGAGAATTTTCCATGGAAAAATATGGGGAAAAGCTTGTGAGTATTATACGGGAATGCACTGCTGGGAGTAGTTCCTCATAAGATGACAGCAGATTCTCTTCTTAAGACAAAGCCTGTTAAAGTATGGCTTCTGACCAATATGCCAAGCCCATATCAGGTTGAACTTTTCAATGAAATCCATCATCAAGACTTGATCGATCTTAGCGTTCGGTTTATGCGTTGGAGTTACAAAGAGCCTGTTTCCATAGCTCCTTCAAACATGCATTTTAACTATAAGGTAATGCCAGCGCTCGGATTGCGAACCGGAAAAGATGAATTCAGGATTCATCTTTCGATATTAAAGGAAATTAAATCCTCATCACATGATGTCTATATTCTGTCAGGATTGTATACAAGCCCGACTTTTCTATTGTCCGCCCGAAGATTGGAACAGTTGAAAAAATGCTGGACCATGTGGTTGGAACAACCCTGGCCGAATGAGTATCATCCGCAATGGGCAACAAAGCTTTCAGCAAAAAGCTCATTGGTAAGAAATCTCAGAAAATCACTTCTGAAATGGCTGATTAAAAATTCGTCCGGTCTGATATGTATCGGAACAGCAGCGAAACTGGCTTACCAGTCTTTCGGAATGAAACCGGAAAATTGCTTCATAATGCCCTATCATTGCGATATTGCGCGCTATCAATCAGTCGATTTATCCGAAACAATGTCGCTAAAAGACCGTTTTGATTTACACGGAAAAACCACCTATCTCTACTCCGGTTTGCTTTCGGAGCGGAAAGGGGTGGATATTTTAATCGACAGTTTCAACCGGCTGACGATGGATAATCCCAATACAGCTCTGATCCTGCTGGGTGATGGTCATTTGAGGGATTTTCTTCAGGCTGCCGTGAATGAAAACTGCCGGGATCGAGTTCATTTTGCAGGGCACGTTCATCAGGATAATCTTCCGGTTTACTATTCGGCATCGGATGTATTCGTGTTCCCGTCGCGCCATGACGGTTGGGCAGTTGTGATTAACGAAGCCTGCGCTGCCGGATTGCCGGTCATCGCTACCCGGCAGACAGGCGCAGCGCTTGATCTGGTACGAGATGCATATAACGGTTTTTTGATGGATAGAGATGATGCGGAAACATGTCTGAAACATATGCGTTTTTTTGCGGAGAATAACGCATCAATCAGAAGTTTCGGTGACCGTTCGCGTGAAATTATCCGGGAGTATTCACTTGAGGCTGGCGCCAGAAAATTATACCATATCCTGCAGCTAATTCGCGATGTCAAAGGTGGGTGAAAATGTTAAATGTATTGCATGTGATACCAGGATTATCCAATTCATCGGGTCCGACTCATATTGTAAATAAACTGTCCAGTTGTCTTTCGGATCTCGGGTGTAATGTGAGTATCTTCTATCTGACCGGTAGAGAGCTGGACACTGTGATGCCGAAAGATGAACGAATTTATGTAAAAGGATTTGCAGTGTCCCGGCGTCTCAAATACTGGGGTTATTCCGCATTGCTAAAAAAAGCGCTGCTCCGGCATGGCGACGATTTCAATGTGATACATCTTCACAGTCTATGGATGTATCCCAATATCGCTGTCATGAAAGGAGCCAAAAAAAACAATGTTCCTTATATCGTTGCACCGCAGGGTTCTCTTGATAAATGGAGTTTGGAACATCATTCGACCCGGAAAAAACTGTATTTTAATCTCATGGAACGTTCTGTATTGAATGAAGCGGCGGGATTGCATGCTGTTACAGAACATGAGGCGAACATATTTCGAAATCTTGGAGTGAAGACACCTGCTTACGTGATTCCAAACGGTGTCGAGCTGGACGATTACCAGTCAATGCCTGATCCACAAATCTTCAAAGATAACTACCAGATCGGTGATGAGAAAACAGTATTATTGTATTTAAGCAGGCTGCACCCCAAAAAAGGTCTGGATCTTCTGATAAAAGCCTATGCCATTGCATGCCGGTCCAATCCATATCTGCAGCTAGTCATTGCCGGATCTGACGGCGGCACCGGTTATTCGGAAACCGTAAAACAAATGCTGAGAAAAACCGGACAGGAGAACAACGTCATTCTTACCGGTGAATTGAAAGGCAAAGAAAAATTGGAAGCTTTTGCCGCTGCAGATATCTATACCTTGACATCTTATTCTGAAGGTTTGCCAATCGCTGTGGTCGAAGCAATGGCATGCGGGTTGCCGGTTGTTATCACAAAAGGATGCTATCTTCCGGAGGTGGAAGAGTGGCGAGCGGGGATTATTGCCGAAACCGATGTGAATTCCATCTCAAAAGCTATCATCCGTTTGGCTTCCAGCAAAAAACTTCGCAAAGAGACGGGTGTCAAAAGCAAACTGCTGGTCAACAACAAATTCGGCTGGAAAAAAATTGCCGCCGATGTCCTGGATATGTACAAAACTGTCATCTCGGAAAAACCATTGGAACTCCGCTCCGGGCATCATGAATTCCGCTGAGATGCATTGAAAAGATGAAAACGATGTCACCGGTTTCCATTCTTATCATCGCATTTAATGAGGAGGAAAATATCCGGCAGGTGCTGGAAAGTGTGATAAAACTGTCCGATGATGTGTTTATTGTAGACTCCAACAGCACGGATAAAACGCAGGAAATCTGCAAAGAGTATGAATCCCGTGGGGTTAAAATTGTTCAGCACCCATTTGAAAATTACGCCGCGCAACGTAACTGGGCGCTTCAGAATTTATCATGGCAAAATGAATGGGTTTTCTGGATTGATGCCGATGAATATCTGTCAGACGATCTGGTTCGGGAATTGCGGGAATTGTTTTCCGGTGGCGAACCGGAATGTGATTTCTATTATGTCAAACGCCGTTTCATCTTCCTCGGAAAATGGCTGAAACATTCTGCCTCCTATCCCACCTGGCTTATCAGGCTTTTCCGGATAAAAGACGCTCGGTTCTTCAGACCCATTAATGAACAGGTCATCATCGATGGTAAACCAGGATATCTGAAAACCGACCTGATGCATGACGATCGGAAGGGTCTTTCAGCTTGGATTGCAAAGCATAATCGATATTCGAGTATGGAAGCGGTGGAATATATTAAAGTATTGAAAGGTGTCTCTGGGGATAATGATTTTTTAAAACATGGTTCACGCCCGGATGTAAAACGGCAAAGACGATTGAGACTGTTTATGAAAATGCCGTTCAGACCCCTGATCATGTTCCTTTATCTCTATGTGTTTAAAAAGGGTTTTCTGGACGGAAGGCCTGGATTTATCTACTGTGTTCTCAAGGGTATCAACCAATTTAATATCAGTTGCAAAATACGTGAATACAAACTCCGGGAATCCCAGAAATTAGAAAGTCATTGAAACGTTTTATTCGATCAAAAATTTTAAATTTCAAAATTCAGCGTCGTATCTATGAAGGAATGCCTCAACCCCTTCGAAACATGATAGCCTGTGTTCCGTTTCACATCGTTGCCGGAAAACATTATCGTGAGGTGATGCGCCGGCAAGCCTATTTCGATCGTGCCGGCCGGGATGATATTCATGCATATCAGGAGGAACGGTTAAAAAACATCCTCAATTTCGCTGTGGATCATGTCACGGCTTATAAACCCTATGCGCGTTCTGTGCGCAGATACAATGCGTTTGATGCACTTAGGGAGTTTCCACCTTTGGAAAAGGAGCATCTGCAGAAAAACCTTAACGCTTATTTGCCCGACATCTTAAAAGAAATTCCTCACTACGAATGCACCACTGGCGGCACATCCGGCAATCAACTTAAGTTTTATGTCGACAATCATTCGCAATCCGTCGAAACGGCATTTATGCACAGACAGTGGAAACGTGTCGGCTATGCACCAAATTGCAAAAAAGCTACGTTTCGTGGAGTAGATTTCTCTGATTTGAGTAGTGGTGTCTACTGGCAGTCAAATCCCATTTACAATGAACTTCAGTTTTCACCCTATCATATGAGTGATTCAACGATGAATGCATACTGGAACAAACTCTGCCAATACAACCCGGCCTTTATTCATGGATATCCGTCAGCAATTTCGCTGCTGGCACGATTTCTAAACAGCAATCATTATGATGTTTCTGTATTGAATATTCGCGCTGTGCTGCTCGGTTCAGAAAATTTGTTTCCAGATCAAAGAACTCTGATCGAGTCGGTATTTAAAACGAGAGTTTTTTCATGGTATGGCCATAGTGAACGGCTGATACTTGCGGGCGAATGTGAGGAAACCACTGATTATCATCATTTTCCCGATTATGGTATTCTTGAGTTCCTTGATGATGCGGATCAACCTGTCGATACTCCCGGGGATTATGGTGAACTCACAGGCACTGGACTTTTAAACTACAGCCTGCCGCTCATTCGCTATAAAACAGGCGACAGAGCTCGTCTTCTGGATTGGAATTGCAAATGTGGACGGGCGTTTGACCGTTTCGACAATGTACAAGGCCGCTGGCATCAGGAGATTGTCATCGGCAAGCATGGCGCGAAAATATCGTTGGCCGCATTGAATGTGCACGGCGATTTTTTTGATCATGTGGTGCGATATCAATACCATCAGAAAAAACCCGGATTACTGACCATAAAAATGATGGTGGATGACATCTATTCATCTGAGGATGATTTTTCGATAAAACAGGCGTATAAACGCAAACTGGGTGATGTCCTGGATATTTCTCTTGAAATTGTGCCGGATATTCCGCTGACATCGCGGGGGAAGTTCCGAAAATTAGTTCAGGAGATCCCTGATGCCGGGTTATGAGCAACGTTGATTTTCAGTACGGAGTAGCGATGATATGAAGCAGATCCTTCAAAATTTAAAGACGGGCAAGCTTGACATTGCCGAAATTCCTTGCCCGCAGGCTGG
>JAFGJC010000214.1 GCA_016929305.1 candidate division CSSED10-310 bacterium
AAAAAGCTGCTTAAATTCAACTGTCTCATTGGAGGCTACTGTCAGGTGAATACCATCACTGTACATACAAATTTATTTTAAACTTTTCTCAGATATTATGAAAGGGTAGTAAGATAGAAGAAATAGCAACAAATCGCAATAGAATTTTTAGATTTTAAAAAAACACTTGACATTAACACATTTATTCAATTATCTTCACTATGATCTATGTTTATATTCAGCGACCTATATTTTCTATTGTTATTTAAAATTCGATCCAACTATTCAAATCGAGCTTTCGGAAACATAAATATTTTCTAAATATATCGGTTAAGATTCAAACATATATACAACACAACAAACCAGCAGTATAAATTGAATACATCTCATAAAAAAAGAAAAAAAGCAGAACGACCGCTTCTGGAAAGCGAGGAATTTTACAGAGAGCTTGCCAACAGCATCACCGATGTTTTCTTTGCAATGGATGAGAAACTGAGATACACCTATTGGAACAGGGCATCGGAAAAACTAACGGGCATTTCTGCAAAGGATACCATTGGTAAATATCTCTACGATCTTTTCCCACATACACCACATACAAGAAATGCAGAAAAAATATACAGGAAAGTATTGAAAACGCAACGGCCCCACACTTTCGTAAATGAGTATCA
Organism: candidate division CSSED10-310 bacterium; assembly: GCA_016929305.1. GTDB lineage: Bacteria > CSSED10-310 > CSSED10-310 > CSSED10-310 > JAFGJC01 > JAFGJC01. The sequence goes on from JAFGJC010000214.1 coordinate 651, forward strand.
GATTAAAGGGAAAAACCTTTTCTTTGAAATCAGTGCATATCCGACCAAGCATGGTCTCTCTGTTTTCGTCAAAGACATCACTGAACGCAAGCAGATGAAACAAGTGCTGCTGAATAGCGAAAGAGAAAAATCAGCTATTCTGAACGCCATGTCAGAGTTGGTAGCATATCAGGATACAAACCATAATATTATATGGACGAATAAAGCAGCGGCTCAATCTGTAAATGAGAATGCAGAAAATTTGCAAGGAAGAAAATGTTATGAAATTTGGGCTGGCAAAGAAAATGAGTGTGAGATTTGTCCAGTAGCAGAAGCCATTAAAACGGAAAAAATGCAACAGGAGGAAATTACAACACCCGATGGAAGAACTTGGTCTATAAGAGGATACCCTGTAAAAAACAAAACAGGTAATATTATTGGTGTTATTGAGGTGACACTTAACATCACCGAGCGCAAGCAGATAGAGGAATCACTGGGCAAAGAACGGGATCTACTCAATGTGCTCATGAACAATGTTCTAGATTTCATCTACTTCAAGGATATTAAAAGCCGCTTTATTAGAGTCAACAAGGCGCTGGCGCAAAAATTCAACATCATAAATCCTGGCCAAGCTGTTGGCAAAACCGACTTCGACTTTTTTACAGAAGAACACGCCCGGCAAGCCTTCGAAGATGAGCAGAAAATCATCCAAACAGGGCACCCCGTTGTGGACCTCGAAGAAAAAGAGACATGGCCCGACCGACAAGAGACGTGGGTCTCAACGACCAAGATGCCCATGCGCGACGAAACAGGGAATATCGTTGGCACATTCGGTATCTCGCGAGATATCACCGAACGCAAGCGAGCGGAATATAAATATGGCTTAATCATAAAGACAACCCTTGATGGTTTCTGGATAAACGATTCAAAAGGCAGATTTCTCGAAGTTAACGAGTCATATTGCAGTATGATAGGTTATACTCGTGAAGAACTGCTTACAATGTCCATAACCGATATCGAAGCCTTGGAAAAGCCTGATGAGACTGCTCAACGCATCAAAAAGATCATAAAGCAGGGCCATGACCGTTTTGAAACACAGCATAGACGAAAAGATAGCAAGATAATCGATGTTGAAATCAGCATCAATTATGTTCCTATGGAAAGGCAATACTTTGTATTTGTCCGCAATATCACCGACCGCAAACTGGCAGAAGAGCAGATACAAAATGATCTTCATGAAAAAGAAATTCTGATCAGAGAACTTTATCACCGTACCAAGAACAACATGCAGGTGATTTCCTCAATGCTCAAACTGAAAGCCCGGTATATTAGAAATAAAGAAGTGACTGCAACCTTCAAAGAAATCGACAATAAAATCCTGACCATGGCTCTGGTTCACCAAAAGCTGTATGAATCCAGGGATTTATCTCATATAAATTTAAAAGAGTATATAAATGATCTGGTTTCACTCATAAAACAAAGTCAGATTATCTCCTCCAAAAAGCTTACTTTTTTAACTGAAGGAGAAGATGTCAATGTTTTAATCGATACAGCCATTCCTCTAGGTATTGCCATCAACGAACTCGTTACCAATTCCTTGAAATATGGATTTCCAGGCAACAGAAAAGGCGAAATAAAGATACATCTTCAGCTGACAGAAAAAAAGGAACTGGTAATAGATGTATCCGACAATGGCGTGGGATTATCAAAAGATTTTGAAATTCAAAAAGATGTGCATCTGGGTTTGAAAATGGTAACCGACCTGATCGAACACCAGCTTCAGGGAAAAATCAGTTTTAAAAGCAAACAGGGTTTACAATGGCAAATTCTTCTTAAAAAGGAATTAAACAAACCGAGAATTTAACCGTGTTAAAAAAAATTAAAATACTTGTTGTCGAAGATGAAGCGTTAACGGCAAGATATCTAAAAATAGAGCTGGAAGAACTGGGTTATGATGTTCTCACGCCCATAGCAAAAGGTGAAGATGCCATACCAGTCGCCATCCAAGAAAATCCGGATCTGATTTTAATGGATATTCGGCTTGCAGGAGGGTTGGATGGAATAGAAGCCGCAGAAAGAATTATTACCAAAAAGAAAATACCGATTGCATTTATGACAGGATATGCGACAGAAGAAATAAAAGAACGGGCTCTTAAAATCTATCCGCTGGCTTATCTTGAAAAACCGGTGGATATAGATAGCATCAATCAGATATTAACACTCATCAAAGGATAAATTCATTCATATATATTATAATTGAAATACTGTACATTTACAGCTACAACCGAATGAAAGATGTGGCGTTTGAGCACAACAAAATCGAACACAATTATTTATATTAAACTTACTTCTTTAATCTCTCTACCACACGTTTTGTAATAGCATCAATTATCGCTTCATTCATATCAACCGGTTCGGACTGGGGGATAATAATCCGTCCGGGGATTTTCATCTGCTTTCGAACTTCCATCAGTTTCTCGATTTCATTCTGCGGGATAACATGAACTTTCCCCATCTGCATGGCCAGAAAAGTAATTTGCGCGGTATGTTCCAGCGTTTCCATTCGGTGATAGGCTGTTAGCAAATCCTCCCCCATGGTTAATGCCCCATGATTCGCCAACAGAATAACATCCGTTTGGTCGATATAGGAGCGGATGGATTGAGGCACTTTCTCTGTCGATGGTGTTCCGTATGGAGCGACAGGAACCGCACCAAGTGTGAGCACAGCTTCGGGAAGCACACACGGATTGGGGGTGCATCCTGCCACCGCAAAACTGGTGGCATAAGGAGGGTGGGCATGCACCACTGCCTGTATGTCTTTTCTGTGCCGATAGATTTCCAAATGCATTTTCACTTCACTGGAAGGGTGATAATCCGGATTTTGGGAAATTGGATTGCCATCCAGGTCTACTTTCAGAATCATCTCCTTGGTCAGGAATCCTTTGCTGAGGCCTGAGGCCGTAACCAAAATTTCTTTGTCGTTGATTCGTACAGAAAGATTCCCGTCATTGGCAGCCACGAATCCGCGAGTCCACAACCTCTTGCCGATCTCAATGAGAAGCGATTTTTGCTCTGGTTCATTCATGTATATATACCCACGATTAAAATATTTTCAAACAAAAAGGTTTACTGAACATCCACGATCTTACCGGGATTTAAAATATTGTTCGGATCAAATATCTTTTTAATGGACCGTATGAGTTCAATCTGTCTCGGTCCGAGATAGGATTTTAAGAATTCCTTTTTGATCACACCAATACCGTGTTCACCGGACACTGTCCCTTTATATTTCCTACCCAGCTCGTGTAGAACTTCCCGTACAGCAGGAACCTTTTCATGACAATCCTGAATCTCATGCCAGACACCGTTTTCCCAGCGATGACTCATGATATGAATATGCACATTGCCGTCTGCTGCATGCCCGTATGTTGGAAGCCAAATCCCATACGTTTCCTCAATACGATGAATGTCTTGAACAAAATTGGCGATCTCCGAACGTGGAACGGTAATATCGAGGTCTTCGAGCATATAGTTCTTGATTGCCTCATAAGTATGACTTCTTATATCAAGAATGTTTTCTTGCTTCTGAGGCGTATCGGCAACAAAAACATTCATGGCCCGATGCCGCAGACAAATCTCACTGATGCTCTCGGCCAATTTCATAACTTCTTCATCCGAACTGCCGTCCACAATGACCATCAGATGGGCTTCGCCCTCGGAACAGGGCCAACTTTTCTTGATATAATTTTCACTGATCAATATCGGTTCTTTTTCGATAAATTCAACAGCCATCGGGAAAATTTTATTCTTTAAAATATCGGGGACTGTCTGGATGGCATCATCCAAATTTTGGTACGGAGCGACAAGCGTATAAACCGCAACAGGGGGAGGGATCAGCGAAAGTGTGGCTCTGGTAATAATTCCCAGAGTTCCCTCTGATCCTACCATCAAATGCATGAGGCTGTATCCGCTGCTGTTCTTGATAAATTTGCCGCCAAGATCGATAATCTCCCCATCCGGCAGTACCACTTCCATCCCTTTCACAAAATGACGGACCACACCATACTTCACAGCCCGTGCGCCTCCTGCGTTGGTAGCGATGATACCACCAATTGTGGCGGTTTGATCTCCCGGATGCGGTGGAAAAAACAATCCGGCCTCTTGAAGTGCCTCATACAGATCCATCAGCATCACACCGGCTTCAACAGTGGCAGTCAGATTGTTCGTATCTATTTCAATAATGCGTTGCATGTTTTCAAATGTCAGAACCACACCACCATGAATTGGCACACAGCCACCGCACAGACCTGTACCTGAACCACGCACCGTGACCGGAACGGTGTGTGCACTGCACAATTTGATGATCTGCGTAATTTCTTCTGTTGTGTCCGGCTTGACGACGATTTCAGGATATGTCTGGATTTCCTTTCCCACATATTCATCGTGTGAATAATCAATCAAATCTTCATGAATTGTAAATACATTTTTTGTTTCGATGATTCGTTGTAACTCGCGGATGAATGCTTTGTTAACTTTTTGGTAATATTTATCGGACATTGAATCCTTTCTTTTATTGAAGTGTTGGTTGGGAAAGGAAAAGTGTTTGCTTGAATTGGAATAAATCAATTAATAAAGCAAAGACACTGCTATCTTCTCAATTTC
>JAFGJC010000215.1 GCA_016929305.1 candidate division CSSED10-310 bacterium
CATGCGGGGGAGCAGATGGAGGTCGTGCGGTGGATCAGCGCGATGAACCGCCGCTATCCCGGATTTGCCATTGCCTATGACGGGTTCAACACGCCCTACGGGTTCATGGGGCCGCATTTCGCGAATACGGTCCGCTACCTGTCGCCGGACGGGGATTCAGAGGGGAGCTGGGCGGGACGCCGTTACCGCGGACCGATGCTGTACGGGGAACCCGGTCCCTGGCTGTCGCTTCTGACATCGCAGTCGATCGATATAGTGATCATGCGGGGGCAGAACGGCCGGTTCCGAACGCCGGATGAATGGCTTTGCACACGCACGGATTATGTGCTGGCGTACCGGGGCAGAATATTTCACGTATGGATCCGGGCGGCGACGCTGGAGCGGCTTCTTGATGCCGGGGCTATTTAGCGAGTTGTCTGGTTCGTGGATTGACAGCAGATCAGCGGATAAAATTGTGGAGGACATTAGGAAGAGTCGTCGCAGTAAAAACAGGTTTTCGGGAGGTGTCTGATGTATCTGCTGGATACGGATATATTTATATATATTTTAAAGGGACATCAGAACGTCAAAGAAAATCTTCGACGACATTACAATGATCTGTTGCAGTTGAGTGTTATATCGTTGATGGAACTTTATTATGGTGCTTACAAATCAGGAAGTATGGGAAGCAATCTGGCCAAGGTAAAAACAGTGGAAAATACGTTAAAGGTAATTACGGTAGGTACTGAAGTTGCTGATGTTTTTGGTTTGTTGAAATCACAAATGGAAGCAAAGGGGAAACGGCCGGATGATTTCGATCTCATTATCGCGGCATCAGCGATGACGCACAACCTGATTCTGGTCACGAACAACACGAGGTATTTTAAACGTATTGAGGGTTTACGGCTTGAAAATTGGACTCTGGAGACACCAATGTGACGAGACTTTAACTACGAGTTATCATGTTATTGTCAGACGTTTTCCCGTGATTTTCCGCTATCGCCAGGCGGCGGGGGGGTGCTGATGCATCATCAGGACCGTGTTCAATTGGCCGATATGATGTTGCGTATGCCGGATTACGTAAAGGCAACGGGCCAGCAGTGTCCCGCCGGTATAAGGATGCACGTTGTCCGCTGATGACAGATCGTGTTTTTCGAACCAGCCCGGGAGTGCCTCTTCGACATCGGACAGGTATTCCAGAAGCGCGGGTTGATCGGGCAAGTCTTCATCCGCTGCACTTTCCCAGTCAACACCGAACCGGTGCCGCCACGGAAAGTCCTGTGGTGTTTTGCCGGAAAAGTAAAACTCCACAGTTTCCACAGCATGCAGAGCAACAGATGCCGGCCGTATACCTGTTTGCTGACGCCATGTTGTGTCGTCGAAGCCGGAAATCGCATCCTTCAACATCTTGTGCGAGCGCTGAAGCTGTCCCCAAACCGCATTGTTTATCAATTCCTGTGCCATGTAAATCCCCCTGCTAATTTTGATATGCAAAGAAAATATTCAATTTTTCGGATTTAAACCGTACTTTCAACCGAAACTGTTGTCAAGAAATGTGAACAGCATTAGGATCAATTAAAATTCGACATGGATTTCCAGACCGGTCTTTTTCGCCAGACCGATCAACATCTCCCGCTGTTCGGACCAGTATTCATGATCCGGATCGAGCGCGATGTCATGGATTTGATTCTCACTTTCAAGGTAATTTGTTTTCAGAATGCCGCAAATGTTCTTCCAGTTCCTGTCGCTGCGTCGATTCACGGACAGCGGGTAGACCCATATCGTGGCGGCGGAATCACTCAGATCCCGAATCAGCGATGTTATATCCGTCAGAAGCGGGATAACGGGGCAAATCAACGCATACGTGCTGATTCCGGAGGATCGGAGTTTGCGAAGCGCTTCGATTCTGCGAGTGTTTGATGGTGCTGCCGGTTCAAAGTCGTTCCTGACCGATTCATTCGGGAATGCCAGGGATATGCCTGCGGAAACCTCGTGCATGCTTTTCAGGATTTGGAGATCACGCAGAATCAGATCCGATTTGGTCAGCAGCGTGACCGTGAATCCCGCCTTTGCAAGCACATGCAGCGACTGGTGTGTCGCTTTTTCCTTCCGTTCGGCAGGCTGATACGGATCCGTGTTCCAGCCCATGTATATCCTTTGTGGATCGAGCGTCATCAACTCCTGCCGCAACCTGTCAACCATGTTTTCGTACCGATATACACGTCGGTTCCATTCACCGCCGCTTCGGCAGAGCGCATAGCAATAGACGCACTGGTGACCGCATCCGAAATAGGGATCGAATTGGAAGTTGATTCCTTCCAGGAGACAGGGTTTGAGCAGAGGACCACCGTCTGCTGACAGGTTTTCTTCCGTCCTGTCATCCCCCTGCCATGTCTGTCGCTGCTTTACCGGCATTGCATCCTGTACTTTATCCGGCCGGTTCCGTTTGCGTCAATATTGCTTCCATCAGGATTTTTTAATCATCGATAAAAAGAACTCAGCACCCGCCCGATACCTTTCCACCCGGTCGGGAGGACTCGCCAGACTGATTTCGTACGCAATTTCTTTCGCAATATCCTCAATCAGATCGATCGTCTGATCCGCTGATGTCTCTTCCATCATCTGCCGTATGATATCGACGGCTTTTCGAATTTCGGATCGGGAAACATTCGCGTTAGGATCAGAGAGAATCATCAGTGAAAGGCTGATATGAATTGAGGCGAAAATCCGTCTGAGTGCCGGTTCAGCGCCTTTAAGCAATACATCTTCGAAAATATCCGCCGCACGCTTCATTGTTGATATGGCTTCGCTAGATTTATCCACTGCAAACTGCATTTCAGACAACGCCGTCATCGCATCTGCCAAGTACGGATAGAGTTCTTCACGATTATGTTGCTCGATCTGTTCTTGAAAAACAGCGATGGCCGATCTGACATGTTTTTGAGATTCATCCAAATTGCCTGCCCGCCGAAAAACCATCCCCTTTAAAAAACAGGTATTTGCCAGACAGTTGGCAGCTTCATAGTCTCCCGATCGAAACACAGAATCGTCTAACACCAAAATAACTTCATCAAGAACTTTCAATGTTTCCGGGTCCGATTCCAGATTGTATAGCGCTACTGCTTTGTTGTGATTTATACGTGCGATTTTCAATCGGTAATCATCCGAAGAATGGGAATCATGAAACTCCCTGCTCAATGCAATAGCTGTATCGTATTGCATGATGGCCTCTGCATATTTCTGGAAATAGTTAAGAATGGCTCCTCTGTTCAAATGTTCCGATATCAATGGTTCTGCCAATGATGTATCCAAATGAAATGCATCCTGAATCAATTTCAGAGATATGCTGTTATACTCAAGGCTTTCTTCATATCGGTTCATACTCAGGCAGCAGCCTGCAATTTTTGAATAGCAATCACTCAGATTTTTAAGTTTTTCCAGTTCCGGGCAATTTCGGGATTCCTCTTTCAGCAGATGTACGGCTTTTGAATATTCGTCAATACTGCCTTGATAATCCTCGCATCGGGACAGAATCAATCCCTTGTAATATCGTGATTTGAATGAATATTCCCAAAGATCGTGGCGTCCTTGATTGACCAGGAACTCAAAAATGCTGCTGGCTTTTTCATATTTTTCCAGATCTGCCAGCGATTGCGCTTTTCGTGAACTGCCCGGGGTTTTTTTGTTTGTGGGGATATGCCGGTCCAGTTTTTTTGATTCTTTTAACGCTTTATCAAGAAATATGTCCGGATCTTCCCATGTGTGACCCTTGAATGTTGAGCGGTCTGCCTTTGCTTCCGGCATGTCCTGACGCTCGGATAGTGAAGGTTTATTCCGGAAATAAGGATGTCCGGCAGTTTTCTGATAGACTTCAATCAGATCATCACTGACATCACTCATCGTTTTGTATCGTTTCGAAAGATCCTCCTGGAAACATTTTTTTAAAATATCCGGAAGACCGTCAGGCATACTTGGAACGAGTGATGATGATTCACCGGACAGATATGCATTCAATGCCGGCTCGACGATGCATCCGAATCGCCAGGTAACCTTTCCCGTAAACATCTCCAAAATCGTCAGACCAAAACTCCAGATATCCGTACGCCGGCTGACGTTCTTGCCGGCTGCCTGTTCCGGCGAACAATAAGCCCATGTGATACCTTCAGATTCAATCCATAATGTCGAATCATTATCTGCGAGTTGTTTCGGCATTCCGCCGGCGAACCTAACGCTGGAAATGCCAAAATCAGTAATCTTGGCTTCGCCGTCGAGATTGATAAGTATGTTATGGGGTTTAACATCCTGGTGGACAACTCCCCACTGATGAGCGCATTCCAGGCCCCAAGCTGTTTGAATAGCTATATCCAGTATTACATTGACATCACGCAGTCTTTTCGAGCGGATGGCATCACGCAGACTGCCCCCATTGATATACTCCGAAAAGATGGCCAGTCTTTGATCAAGTGTTTTCCAGAAAAAGCACCTGACCAGATGAGGATGTTCCGGCAGATCGATCCAGGTGCGCAGTTCCCGGATGAAAGCCTGTTGACGTTTGGATTCCTTCATCATTTCCGGAAGGATCATTTTAACGGCATACTGCTGATTTCGACCTAGAAGGTGTTGCTCTACAAGGTAAACAATGCCCATTCCACCCTTTCCGAGTTCACCTGCGAGCCGATAGGATTGAGGTAACGCATCCGCGATACCGCTACTAAAATCCTTCGCAGTACTATTCATCTGATCCATTTATATTTTCCTTTTTTCAATATATAGAAACGCCGATGTCATATCAATGCCGGAATGTCATTTCGAGTGATATATCAAGGAAGTATGATGACAAAATATATTCTGTGTTCTTGGCATTTTATTTTGATAACAACCGGTGTTTGCGTTTGCTTTATAAAGAGCGATGAAATGCCTTTATCGATTGCTTTTTACTTGCATCAAGATATCTATCGTTATCCGCAGATCATCTTTGTTTTTTTGTCGTCACTAATCTTGAGGAAGTCTGTCGATATGCACTAATCAGTAGCGTTTCAATTTTCAATTCCAGGTGGCAGGCACTTTCGGAATGCCCTGACAACTCATTTCCAAAAGAGGTTTCATTAAATCCATCGTCATGTCACGTAATCATTATTGTAACAATTTGAAGGAAATGGAAGAACCATTGGCAGTTCGTCTGGTTTTACCCATAAGACTCGGGTTCCTGCAATCTCGATCTCACTGTGTATACCTTGATTGACCACGAAAAAAAACTCAGGTTCGTATGCATCGATGAAACTCCGGGACGCCCGTGACAGGCGGAGTTGCCGGTAACACTTGGCTTTCACCTCTATCCCGGTCAACTGCTGACCGTATGCGAGAACGAAGTCGACTTCAGCCTTCGACGTGCTGCGCCAATGATGAAGTGAAGCGCCAATCGGAAGGGCTTTCCAGAGTTCTGTGAAGACCCAGTTCTCCAGCAAAGCGCCTTTATCCAGCCGTTCTTCGAACGGTTGATAGTTCAAAAGCAGGTTATTCCGGATACCCTGGTCAATAAAGTATACTTTAGGCTGTGCCGTGATCTCAGATCGTTTCCCTCCGGCAAAGGGCCGGATCGTCGCGATAATGTGGCTTGATGCGAGGATCTCGAGATATGAAGCGACCGTGTCCCGGTTGATACCCAGAATAGCGGACCACTCCGACAGATTCACCAGGCTGCCGACTTGTCCTGCGATGAGTTGAAGAAGCCTGCGAAACGCGTCGGGCCGTTCAATTCGCCGCTGGTCGCTTAAATCTCTCAGCACCACAGCCTCCACGAGATCGCTGAGTAATGCTTCCGGGCAGCTAGATTGCCAGACCTCCGGATATCCACCATAAATGAGATGCCTTTGAAATCGAGCGTCGATCAGGGAATGTTTCGGGATATCCGGCAGGTCTTTTACGATGTCCTGACAGATCTCCTGAAACGAGAAAGGGAGCAATCTTGTCCGGGTTGCGCGCCCGGCAAGAGATTCTCTGGTTTGGGCTTGCAGATGGAAAGAGGAGCTGCCGGTTACCAGCACCGGAACGCCGACATGCCGGTCGATGAGTCCTTTGAGGAACAGACCTGCGTCCTTCAAATGCTGAATCTCCTCGAAGAAAAGAATAGCCGGTTCCGGAAGGAGCCGGGGGAGATCTTCGAGAAACAGTGAGGCAGAGCTGCACCAGTCACGAATCAAAAACTGCTCACAGTCGATGAAAAGTGCCGGTTTCCCGGCATTTCGAAGATAAGCCCAGATGGCGGTCGATTTTCCGGATTGCCTGGGTCCTATGACGATATGGGCTCGATTGGTTTCAGACCATCTCCGGGAACTCCCCAGAGTCTGCTGGCGCGGAATAAAATGTTGAGGCAGTCGTTTGGATAGCCATTTGTCTATTCCGGTTCGATCGGACAACCAGGGATTGTCTGCCAGTAGTATTTGCTGGAGTCTTCGATGCATATTCCAATTTTATCCCTGATATTTGCGGAAGTCAACAGCGATAATCAGGGTTATTTGCGGAGATTGCAAGTCGTCTGGATAGTACTGTTTTCTTTATCTTGTCCAGATTCATTCTTCAATGAAAATCCATTTCACTGATTGAAGTCACATCCGACCTGACAGCTCGCGCATCACCCGCCCGTCGAAGCGGAAAATCCGGATTGTCCGTCATGGTTTTCCCGATCCGGGTTAACGTGGGTTTTGCCGGCATGTTCCATGGTAATAACGATTTTTCCTTTGGCGTGTCCTTCTCCAATATACCGGAGAGCTTCTGCCGTCTCACTCAGCGGATACCGTCGATCGATGACCGGCTTTAATTTGCCGGACTCAAGAAGCTCTTTTACACAGGTCAAATCCTTTTGGGTAGTCTTTGCCAGAAAGGAGCCGATCTTTTTGCTCCCGGTCTTTGAAATCCACCACTGCAGGAGCATTCCTGTCAGGAGTGAGACGATGGAGGTATTTCCTCCTCCGACCAGGACGCAAGCGGCATTGGGTTTAAGCGATCGCTTGTACTCAAAAATTGAACGGTTGCCGTTTGCGACCAGAATCAGATCATACAGCTTCCCGTTCTTAGTGAAATCATCACGGGTGTAATCGATGATATGATCGGCGCCGATTGAGCGAGCTATCTCCACATTCCTTGAACTGCACACGGCCGTGACTTCCGCTCCAAACGATTTGGCAATCTGGACCGCAAATGTGCCCACTCCCCCTGACGCTCCATGAATCAACACATTTTCCCCTGGCTTGATTTGACCTTCATCGCGAAGACCCTGCAGGGCTGTGATCGCCGCCAGCGGTGCAGCAGCCGCTTCCTCGAAAGAGACGTTGGCCGGTTTCAGTTCCAGAGTTTTTTCGCGAGCACACACATACTCGGCAAAACCACCACTGCCACCTTTTGCGATTCCAAATACCTGGTCACCCGGCTGGAACCGCCGGACATCTTTGCCAGTCGCCGTAACCATTCCCGCAATGTCAGCTCCGAGTGTCGTCTTTTGGGGTTTCAACAGTCCCTTGCCCATCAGGCGGATCAGGAACACATCCGCGGTTAGAAAATGCCAGTCATAGGCATTGACGGAAGCGGCACAAACTTCGACTAAGACTTCATCATCAAGGGGAACGGGTCTTTCCACATCCTTGAGTTGAAGAACATCTGGCGGTCCGTATTTTGTGTGTACAATTGCTTTCAAAGGTTACCTCCAATTCCGGCTTGCTGTAATCACTGCCAGAGTTCTGTCAAACGAAAATGTATTCAGCACCATTCGAACCACCGAGCGCAAACGATCAGTGTGGGTCAGTTCGAATGGATCGAATTTTTAACTGTCCTTTTCTTCATCGTTTCCTGTGTTCTCCAGATTGCTTTCATTCGTCATCCAATGCTTCGGATTGTCCCTGATGCAGCGCCTGAACCGGTTCAAATCATTTTCGTTCCGGCTGATCTGATCGTGATAATGTTTCTGACAAAATTTACCCGTTTCGTCCAATCCATTCTCACTGATCTATCGAATATTTTCAACAAACCACCTGGATTTGATCATCAATCATTCCATGAAAATGGTTTGGCATAATCAGATATTCCTCCTGCACATCAAGATCATAATCCATCGGCAAGCCCGGTCAAATTTTTTTTCTGAACACTGTCAATCCGTTTCTGTCTTTGCTGAGCTTGAGCGGATAAAATCTTTTGACATAAAACAGTATGGATTTTTCGAAGGGTTATGGATGCTTTGGCTGCACCGCTATATCTTGACAACCCGTGGATTCTGAGACAGGCTGTGAGCGGATATGGTTTAAAACCGTAAAGGAGGATTTATGACATACCGGCTGGATGCCTACTGCGGGCTGTATTGCGGTGCCTGCCCGGTGCTGATTGCCAATAAAACCGGGACGGTTGAGGCTGCCGCTGCTCAATGGAAAGTGAAGCCGGAGCAGATAGTCTGTCATGGCTGTAAAAGTGATATGGTCAGCCATTTCTGCACTGACTGCACGTTCAAAAAATGCGCGGAGAAAAAAGGAATCGATTTCTGCCACCAGTGTGACGATTTTCCGTGCGAAGCGCTGACGGTGTTTCGCAACGACGCCTATCCGCATCATTCCATTATCTTCAGGAACCTGGAACAGCTCAGGGAAGTCGGGCTGGATCGCTGGCTGGAGCTGCAGAAG
>JAFGJC010000018.1 GCA_016929305.1 candidate division CSSED10-310 bacterium
AGCACTTGCAGCCTTTACAATGAGTAATCTCGACCTCGCCCGAACTATCTATAACCGAAAAAACAGCCGGGACGAACTATTCGCTACTCTTTTCAACCGCCATATGGACCGCCTTTTCGATCGTAAACCTGAATCACTCAAAACCACCTCCATTCACAGCGACCTTCTCGAAGAAATCAGGCGAATCGATCACTTCGTCTTTCGCATATCGGCACATGTATTAAAAATTCACAATGCAGAATAAAAAAAAAGGGATGTGGAAATAACTTCCACATCCCCCAATTACATTCACGCCTTAATTTTCTATTATTCGAGATTATTCTTCCTCATCCTCATCTTTATCCTCATCATCGGTATGCGGCCATAACCGTTTTGTTTCTGCAATGAGGTCTTCGGTAATATCGGGTTTCGATTTTAAATAGTCCACCACATTTTGGGTCTGTTCCTCATTGAGAATAATCCTGGTCTGCTTTGTCAACCTCGCAGTATAGTCCCATGATTTCAATACTTCGGGAGTTACCTCAAATGCATCTTGAATGGAAACGAAATGACATTCCGCAGCCCGAAGAGCGAGGCAGGCATCCTCATCGAGGCATGAATACTCTGATGTATAACGGATATGCAGCTTTTTAACGTCTGCGGTTTTATTGATCCGATACCATCCCGTTATAAAATATCGGTCTTTGTACTCTGCAATGGTGCCGGCATACTTTGTTATGAAAAGCAGATTACGGATTTTCGATTTAACAAATGCAGCTCTGATTTTGCATTTGCCGCATCCATAAAAACCATAGGTTGCCGTCTCATAATGCGGTTCAGGCAGTAACTCCGAAGGTAACTCTTCCGGAATTTCCCGAATTGGAAATTCAGATACCGGATCAGAAATGTATACAACAATCATTGCCGTATTTGATGCCCGGTAATCCTGCCATAATGCATTATCAACAGAAATATTCATCAGGTTATCAAAAGCCATTTCAAACTCCTCACCGTACTACAGGTGGAAAAAAATGGAAGCCCGTAGATTTTGTACGGGCCTCCAGAAATATCAACGTGAATGAAATAGTAAGATAACACACCGCTAAGAGGAGTGTCAAGGTTTGCAGGCATTGAACTAAATAATCAACATCGCGTCGCCATAACTATAGAACCGATATGATGATGCCACCGCCTCTTTATAAGCCGTAAGTACCCGTTCACGCTCGCTGAATGCACTTACAAGCATGATAAGCGTCGATCGGGGAAGATGAAAATTGGTAATCAGTCCATTAACAACACCAAATTCATAAGGGGGTAAAATCATAATTTTAGTCGTCCCCTGCTGCGGTAAAAGCCTCCCGTTAACTGCAAAACAGTGTTCAAGAACGCGTACTACCGTTGTTCCGACCGCGATTATACGTCCACCGGCAGCACGCGTCCGTTCAATTTCATCCACCGCCTCCGCTGATAAACGAAACCGTTCTTCGTGCATTTCATGCTTACGAGGATCGTCCACCTTTACCGGCCTGAACGTCCCAATCCCGACATGAAGGGTAATGGTTGAAAAACGGACCCCCATTTCGCGTAACCGATCGAAAAGTGGTTCCGTAAAGTGAAGCCCTGCGGTCGGTGCGGCAACAGCACCGGGTACTGCAGCGTACACTGTCTGATACGTTTCACGATCCGCCACGGTATCTTCTCTGTTGATGTAGTGGGGCAAGGGAACATGTCCATAGTGCGACATAACCGTTTCAAGCGTTTCGCCAACCGGGGCCTTCTCGATCATAACCGATCGCTCCCCTTTAGCTACTGCAGCATTCACTCTAAATGTAATGCCCGGATTGTCATCTAAAATAAGCAGCGTACCTTCAGGAACGCGTCTGCCCGGACTCACCAAAGCCTTCCACGATTCCCGATCGATCTTTTCGAGGAAAAAGAGTTCGACTTTCCCACCGGTGCTCTTGTGCGCGTAGACACGTGCAGGGATTACTTCGGTATTGTTAAATACCAAACGATCGCCGGGCTGTAAATACTGATGTAGCTGTGAAAAAACGGTATGTTGACAAGTACCATTATAACGCGGCAACACCAGCAGTCGACAGGCATCGCGCGGTTCGACCGGTTGCTGAGCGATTAAATGTTCCGGAAGATGATACGAGAAATCATCAATATGCATCCAAGTGATGCCACTCTGAATTTTCAAGCCACACTTTCGGATTCTCAACGAAATCTATCAGAGATTCGATCAATTTGACATGAGCATTCTCTTCTTTGATGATGATTTCAAGCACCGCTTTTTGATCGGGTTCCGCGCTTTCAAGTGCTTCGGTGTAATATTTCACGCTCTCCCGCTCCATCTGCAATGCTTTATTATAGGCAGCCTGATAGTCATAAATAATTTCGGGCACGGAAAAAGAGGTGGTCAATTGACCGAATATCTCTTTTATCTTTTCTGCGAGACTGTTTTCATTATCCTTTTTCGGAAGTTCACTCTTTTGCGCTAAAGCATGAAATAAATTGTAGTGACGCTGTTCTTCATGTGCCAGAAAAGCGAATACACCCTTCAATTCGGCAATGGGAGTTTCTGCCGCCATTTTTTCATAATACGCTTTTCCTTCCGTTTCCATTTTCTGGGCAATTACAAAGAAGTCCATAATAATTCCTTTCAAAAGTATGTTAACATTTCAATACAATACGTGTTGTTTTATAAAATTATTCTCGACCGTTGATGATAGCAAAAGTATTTATACCTGTGTAATCTCGTGAGTTAGAAGGTAGATACAATTATCGTTTGAATTATTAACTGTCTTATGTTTATTTACACTGATACCTCATGTTTCCAAAAACGATAGTGACATACTGATTTCGATACCGATCCCGATAGCGATAGCGATAGCGATGACCAAGTATCAATCAATTGGTTTTTATTTTGAGACCATTAATAAATCAGAGTGTAATTGAGAGTGATGTTTCTTTTTTCCGCTTTGACCTCACCCCGACCCCG
>JAFGJC010000216.1 GCA_016929305.1 candidate division CSSED10-310 bacterium
AAATGTCGTCAAATTGGCTTCATCTGTGGAGTTCGGACCTGCGGACATGCTGCCGCGCTTGTCACCGGAGAACCAGATGACAACATCGTAAAGCGCCATCTGAGAAGCTGTCGGACCGTTGCCCGTGCCAGCTCCAACATCAAAAACATTGTAGCCGTACCCCAGACCCTGCAGCGCGGCAGTGTAATAATCGAGCATATCGGGTGAATTGTTGTCGTCGTCCACCAGCAAAATGGCACAGCCGGAAATCGTAGGGGTAACGGTTGGCGTTGCCGTAGTGGTCGAGGTCGGTGTTATGGTTGGTGGCAGCGGTGTCCAGGTTGGCGGGGCTGTGTAGGTCATGGTAGGTGTTGGGGTTATTGTGGGTGTAGCGGAGGGTAACGGGGTAGAGGAAGGCAGAGGTGTCTCCGTGCGGGTTGGATAGGGTGTCCATGTGGGAGCTGGTGTCCACGTGGGAGGTGGCGGCTGCGTTGGTTCCGGAATGGTCGGCGTATCTGTCGGTATGGACGGATCCGGTGTATTCGTTGGATTGATGGGTGTCGGCGTGCCGGTGGATGGCGGGGTGTTCGTCGGTGTCGGTGTGTTGTCCATAACCGTTGTTACGTCAATGCAGGTATCAAAAAACTCATCAATAGAAGCGGATTTTATCTTGTGTATCGTCGTGTCGACTGTTCCTGCCGGAACTGCCGGGACCGTCACGACAGCCACAATATAATAGTAATTGCCTGGCTGCAGCGTTGGAATTGTCCAAATTGCCGGTCCGGTCGGATTGCCGGTGCCGTCGTCCTGAAAATACTCCCATGTCCACCCTTCTGAACTGACCGGCGGTTCGATAACATATGAATCGGGAACGCTGCCGTCGTTCAATATTGCATGGTCATAAATCCGGACAGTGTCAGGCAGCGACCATCCGAGAAGATGATCGGGATAGAAAAAGAGGCCGTATGTCTGGAAAACGTCACCACCGATCAACGGTTCCGCATCGGAGAAGTTCGGACCTTCCACAAGACATCCAAAATTGCCGTCTGCTGAAAAATGCATGGTCATGTCGTCGACACCGGACGGCAGTGTAAAGATATTTCTGTACAACAGCCGGACGGCGGAATGACCGCCCAGTGATATCGTAGATGCCGTTTGCGTCTGCAGCGAACCATACTGGTAATAGTAAGCGACGGGATAGATGTCAACGGAGGTTGCTGCCGGATTGAACAGTCCGACACCACTCTGGGTCGCGCCGCCTGTGCCGCTGAGTGTCAATCCCCATTGAAAACTGGTCTGGCCTTCTGCGGTCACTTCAGGCGTGACGATTTCATTGTTGTATTGAGCATGCGTGGCCAGAAGCTGCGTGGATGTCAGTTTATAGTTGAAGGGACCGCTCCCGGTGATACTTGTGGGTGGCGGAAGTTCCACTGTGCCATAGGCGGAAATCTGCCCTATCTTCCAATAATAACCGCCCGTGAAGTTCCAGCCTTCCAAAATATAGTCCGCAGGTTGACTGGTGATGTTGGTTGCCCGGCAGGCACTGTCCCAGTCATCCTGCTCCCACATCAACTCCGTTCCGTTGTGATTGTCCGGGAAAGGAACGAACGCATCAGCTATTTTATGTTCCTGCCATGTACTGGATCCGGAATTCCACTTGCCGCCAATTGTAGTATAAACGTTAATGCATTGCCGTAATTCGGTCGTCATGTGAATACCAACATTTTGCTGGGTAATGCTGCCCTGCCCGTCCGGAAGATAGTGCAAAAATACCTGCTCCGTACCATAAGCAGGAAGATTGACGTAAAAACTCCTCAGATAATTACCGTTGGTATCATAGACATCGAATGTCGGTGACGCAGGAACAGGATTGGGATTGAAAGCATAAAAGAAATCCCATTTCTGGTAGCCGTTACCGGAGGGATTATACATTCCCCACCATGAATCAGCAAGAAGAACGCCTTGAGGATGAAGTGACGTGGAGGTCGGCGATGCGAATTCGATACGATCCGGAGCAACCAGCATCGAAAATCCGTCGGTGCCGAATGCAGTAACGCCATGAATACCTGACATCAGACCCCATTCCTGAGCGACATCGAGGGTTCTTGATTCATGAGGTCTTAGTGCCACCACATTGGATTCCTCCAATGTGCCGTTTTGCTGATAATGGGTGACCGTAACATCGACATCCATCTCTGTCAGATTGTAGAATGTGCATAGCAGGTTACCCATATTGGTTTGGTTCTGAACGAAAAACTGAGCCTGGTCAGGTGCATAGGGCGTTGGTGTCGGTGGTATTACAGGCGTAGCCGTGGGGATTGGCGGCAGCTCGCTGGTGCCGTCAAAATAGATTTTATGGGGCGGATCGTCCATATAGGAATAGCCGCCGCAGAGATACGTGCAGTCGGTTCTCATTTTAAGAAAACAATAGTCGTATCCTTCAAGCCACACGCCGTTTTTGCCGGCAGGCAGAGAAGGAAACATGTCGTCATGGTCAAAATCGTTGCTAAGGTTGTAAAACGATGTCAGATTGCTTCCGATGATCTCATAAACGGATTCCTCGCCCATGATATATCCCTGCCAAACGACCATGAAATTACCCACGGAATCCATGGAAATGCTGGCAAATTCGTTGTCGTCTGCCTGATCCTGATCGACATCGATAAACACGCCAAAATCACGTCCGTAATAGATCTTCTGAAGCAGGAGGCTTCCGAACATTCCCGGATTGGGGCCGGGATGCGGGAACGTCGCGCCCACCGGCGGCCAGCAACCTGGGCAGTAATCCCCACGTTCCAGACTGGTAATGCCATCCGGGTCATTTGGACTGACGCCGTGCATGAAAACGACATGCGGATCGTCATTGTAATCAATGACCATAGACGGGTAGCCGTCCTCACCGCCCGTAATTCGAAGCGCACTCCAGTTTTCCCGGTTTGCCATGTTCCAGGTCTGACCGTCATCAGTGCTTTTAATATAATAAATGTTAGGAGCAAGACCGCCGGATCCTCCCATGTTCTCGTCATCTGACCAGGCAATATGTACAGATGAGGAATTATATGTGAACGTTGTGGGATCATCAGTGATACAAGCAACAACAGGTACCTGAGAATTTAGACCTGGCGTCTGGCTGATGTTTGATTCATAATCATTTGCCGAATACCAGATGGTATCCCGAGTGGGATTATCACCCTGCGTGAATGCCTTATAGAGGATTTCGCTGTAATAATTTCCAAATGCCGATATGAAATTTTCCTCCTGCCATACCACATGGACATGATTGTCAGCATTTATCGCTATGGATGGAACCAGGGAATTGCGTTCGATAGGTGCTCCACCATCATTGGACTGGTATAAAATTCGATGGCCTGCGGAACCCAGTCCGTCCTGCCAGACGCAATTTCCGTCATTCAAGCAAGTGGCATATGCGATATCGTATACACCGTTTGTGGATCGTTCTCTTTGCCAGACCACATGCAGCCTGTCGTTATCACCGGGATCCGTAAAACTGCCGTATTCGATGGCAATCGATGGATACCGGTCATCTCTGGGATCTGTCAAACCGTCGAATGTCGATGCGATGGCAACCGGACTGCTCCAATAGGAAGGATCCCAGGGCGGGGGGTCGGTATCCTGAGCGGCGGGATACAGCGAATGCACATAATATATGGCGGCTTCTTCATTTGAGGTTGTCGGAGGATTGCCTGGAGGATGATTGGCGGGAACCTGCATATGAAACACCAGATGAAAGTATCCGTCGGCATCCCGGACCATTCTCCGGCCATTTGGATAAGCCAGTGTATCCCACTCGTTCACCATATTGGAATCTATCTGGACTGGTACCGCATCTGCAACGGTCATCCAGCAGAATATGCCGATGAAAACAGAAACAAACGTGTATATCAACGATTTCATTTTGAAACACCAACCTTTCCTCATAATTGTCCCCCCTAATATATTAATGAAATGCCGAAATCACGTCAATAAATCTGTGATAAAACGGAGATTTTTTTTTGCAGGTTGGCGAAATGCGGATACAATCAGGCGCCGAATCGACGCAGAACATCCACGGTTAAACGGTTTTTCGCTAAATCAAGGGGTAATTGACCGGCATTGTTTAATGCCTTCACATCAGCGCCGTTTTCAAGCAGTAATCTGGCGATGTCTGCATAACCTTCCAGTGCAGTGACATGCAGAGGTGTATTGCCGGCTTGATTTTTTAGATTCACATCGGCTTTATTTCGAATGAGCAGAGCTACCATCTCAGCTTTGCCATTCTGGGCAGCTTTATGGAGAGGACTGCCATAAGGAGCATGCTGGCTGTTGACATCTGCTCCCCGGTCGATCAAGTATTGTGCAATACTGTCATGACCCTCCCATGCGGCGATGTGAAGAGGAGACTCAATGCCGGCATTTATATCCGCACCATTTTTCAGAAGCAGATCAATGATGTTTAATTTTCCTGTCAGCGCTGCCATATACAGTGGCGTATGCATGTCACCGGCTGCGTTCACGTCTGCTCCGTGTGCAATCAGCATCTCAATTATTTTTTCATGACCCAGCAACGCGGCTTCATGGAGTGGTGTTTCGTTGTTAAAAGCGTCCCTGGCATTGGGATCTGCACCATTATTCAGCAGAAGCCGTACCCCTTCAATCTCATTATTTCGCGCAGCCAGATGCAGATAAGTCCGTCCCTTGTCGTCGACACCTTTATTGATAGCTTTCGGGTTGTCTTTGAGTGTTGTTTTAATTTCACGCATTAACTCCGAATCACTGGACCGAATCGACAGCGGATCCCTGGAGCAATTTACCATTACCAGGGCGATTACCAGTCCAAAATAGATTGCCTTGCGCATAATAACCCCCACGTCCTGACAAAAATTTATAAAACCGTCTTAGTCAATAATTGTAAATGGATTTACGGTAATTTTCAAATAAAAAGCGCACGTTTTCAGGATTTTTAATCGATATACCCGGCACCATGAAACGATCGGGAAGGTAACGCTCCATGCCAGATAATTGATGCGCGTTTTAAATGGTTGCATTGCTGTGAATTTGGCGGTTGATACACAATCCTGAACATCTCCATCCAGTCCAGCGATCCGGTTGATACCGGTGACCCGTCTTTCATGATGAACCACCTCGGATCGCTTAAATCAAAAATAAATGATGTGAATTGTCCCGGTTGGAGGATAATCACGTCATCATCAGTTGGTGTCTGCAGCGCTGGCATTATATTTGGTTTCCAATCCTGGCTGCAGCGATGGGCGGGTTTTAGGATAAAGGAATTGTAAAAAGGTAAATCTACTATACCCAGTGTCTGTTCGGACACATTTTGCAGCATGATTTTCAATGTAATTCCCTCAGGATTTGACATCGGTTCGCCTTTTTCTATTAGGCGAGTCAAGCCGATTCCCAATCGATTCCATTCAAATCCTTTGATCGCAGCCTCGCCTTTCGAACCAACCGCAAGATCGATCCGCAAAGGTGTCTGAATGGATCCGGAGGTTCCACGCCGATTTTCGATAGCTTTTCCGGATCCCTGTTCCACAAAATACTTTTCGATTCCGTATTTGATGTCAATGTATCGCGCATTGCTATATCTTGACGGTTTGAATGATCCTTTAAGGAATAAAATATCTTCATCCGGTTTTTCATTCGTTGCGTAATCCAGACTGCTGACGCCGTTTTCATCCGTTTTCAAAACGGTGTACAGCGTGGCGGACGATCGGTATCCCTCCTGTTGATATCTAAGTGAACCTTCGGTTTTCCACATCGGGATTTTCGAAATGTCACAGTCAAGCCTGATGTAATCTCCTCTCATGACATCCCTGGGATCGATAGGCGCTGATAGTAAAACAACAGTTTTACCCGTTGCAAGGAGATGTTCACGATCGATCGCCATATACGCCAGGATACAGATTTGAAACGCTACACAAAGTATTATCAGTAATTGTTTCACGCAGGCACCATTCCCTTGGATTTTTTTGTCCTGGCATACAGGAATCCCGTCAGAAAAATCCCGATACCGATGACGAGAAATACTGCACCGCGCATCAGCAGGCTTTCGAAGAGGTCAGTGAACCGGGTTGCGCCAAGAAGAACAATAAGAAAACAGCCGATAACCGTATGCCATACACTAAGCTGCCGGCACCCCCATGAAATGAACATCAGAGCGTGAAACAAAAACAGGACATTGAAAAAGGCAGCTCCAGGCCAGCCGTCAAGCTGAATGATACCGCCAGTGTGCAGGGAAATGATAATTACCGCTAATGGTATGCCCATATAATCGATGCGGCTGGAGAGAATATGTTTCCGAATTCTGACCAACAGTGCAAAAGCCCATAACAGCAATGCTATCATTGCACCGATAAAAAACAGGAATTTTGATTCCAAACCATTCGAGTTGAAGATATCTTTTACTGATCTCGGAAATGTCAGCAGGTATAGGATAAATAGATAAGGGATATGGCTTATCCAGGAAATCACCGGTGACGATTCGGGAAAATATTTCGTATGATGGATCAACAAAGCGATGGCAATAAAGGCAGTGGATACGCAAAACAGCATCGGAAGGATAATGGCATCGTCTTCCACGCGCCAAAGACTCATGAAAGATGTGATATATAGTGCTATCAGACCGATAGCCAGAAGAACCTTTGAGCGCAATCGCCAACTTAAAACCAGTATCACGACGAATTGAAAGACAGGACCCCAGTAATTGATGTTACTGAATTCGATAATTTCAGATGCGTGCCATATCAATGCAAGTATCGAGGCGATAATACCATGAACTTTCGAAGGCAGGATCCATGCAAAAAGCCCGGCTGCAGCAGCCCATATCAGAAACGCATTGGGATAATGTTTATCGATATGATATATCTGTGCGATCAGAAATATTCCGGATCCGAAAAGCATCGTTCCGAGAACATGAAGCGTTTCACCCAGATATTTGTGATGTGCGCGATACAGAAAAACAGCGGAAATGTGCGAGAGAACGAGCGATCCGAAAATAATGCTCAATTTGCCTAATTTGTGAAATTCATCCCAGTTATAGGCAAACATCAGTATTGCGGATAATCCCACAAGAATAGCTCCGATACTGAAGAAAATCAGAGTTCCGAGAGATGTGGCGGTAACCGGAAGCGGGTACCGGTCTTTTAAAGTTTTGCCTTGTTCAGCGGATACCAGAGTGTCGTTAATCCAGACGTCAATCTGTTCATGGAGCCATTTCAGTATACGATCATTCGATTTTTCACTCACAAAACGCTACTCCCGATCTGCTATAAATGAACCGCTGTCCTTTGGTGATCAGCTTAATTTCCCAGCAGCAGACAGTTATTTCAAAAAGGTGTTTCAGAGCGTGAACCGTCTTATATTTGTAACGATTTACGCGTGTTATTTTCTGATCTCAAAGCCGCTCACGTCATCCTGAAGCGCTATAACATGAATGTTATCTAAAATTGATTGTATACTGGTTCTGGCAACAGGTTTAAACCGAAGTCTGCCGATACTGCCGTCAATGCCGGCATCAGATCGTTTCACGGGATCGAAAGCTCCCAGAGTAATCAGGCCGTTTTTGTCGCGAACTCCGAATCCAAGCCAGTTTGCATTCAATGTGCCGGTTTCTGCTGATACGAATGTGACTTTATCTGTGGGATAGCTCAGTTTCAGTCCGATGGCATCAAGCGGATGGATAGCAGATTCCGCATTTATTTCAATGATAATATCACCGGTTTTCATATCGATATTGTACTTCAGTGAAATGAAGCCATTACCTGAGCTATTGTCTGGCGTTAAAGAGTACCGGGAATCAGACATGCGTAATTTATCTATGATTGGATCGACACAGTCGCACTCACCGCTAAGATAATGCTCGAAGATGCACAACCCGTCAGCCGGTGTGACTCTGCCGCTGCCGTTGCAATCCGCGGAGCATATCTCTTCTTCGGTAGGATTGAGGATAATCATCATGTAGATCTGGAAAGACATCTGCGCATCCTGGGTGGTGATCTGAAAGTTGTTATCCACATCACCATCGTTCCAGCAGACGAAAGGTGTTGCTGTAGGTATTTCCGTTGGCACTGCAGTTGGTGTCGCGGTGGGGATTTCCGTGGGGATTTCCGTTGGCGTTGATGTGGGGATTTCTGTCGGAATTTCTGTGGGTGTTGCGGTGGGAATTTCCGTGGGGACCTCAGTGGGTGTCGCCGTTGGAATTTCCGTGGGGATTTCCGTTGGTGTTGCGGTCGGGATTCCGGAGAATCCGCAGACTTCGATGTTATCCAGATAAAATTCAACACCTCGCGATGAAGAATGCTTGTCGTTGTCGAAAGATACCAGGAACCGGCAAAACGCAGCATCAATTGGAGCTACTTCCGTCCATTCCAGAGTGGTCCAGTCAAGCATCTGTGAGTAGTAATGACCAAACGACACCTCACTGATGTAATTCTGACCGGCATCCAACCAGGTTATTTGCGGATGCAATGCATTGGCCGGTGTCAGTTTTATATATCGCATTCTGATATCATACGATGTACCGCCTATAACACTGAACATTTGAGCCATTTCGATATATGTAGATCCTTCGTCGTAGATAACAGCGGCAGAGGAATTGCCGTCGAATACAATTGCCGTCTCCTGCTGGATCGATCCGTTGATATG
>JAFGJC010000217.1 GCA_016929305.1 candidate division CSSED10-310 bacterium
GAGGGAGTCCAGCAGGCTCTTTTGAAAATAATCGAAGGCACAATCGCCAATGTACCTCCTCAGGGGGGAAGAAAACATCCACAGCAGGAGACCATACCGGTCAACACAACTGATATTTTATTTATCGTCGGTGGTGCTTTTGTCGGACTTGAGAATATCATTGCATCCAGAACACACCGTAAATCGCTGGGATTCGGTGCAGAAATTCGTTCAAAACAAGAGGGAAGGATTGGTGAAATTCTTCAGGAAGTGCAACCAAGGGATCTGATACGATATGGATTAATACCGGAGTTTGTTGGCAGATTACCGGTCATTGCAGCTATGCATGATCTGTCAGAGACGGACCTGATTCGGATTTTAACGGAACCAAGAAATTCATTGATAAATCAGTATAAAAAGTATTTTTCATTTGAGAATGTAAAGCTTGATTTTAGTAAGGGAGCACTGGCAGCCATTGCAAAAGAAGCTCTTAACCGGCAGACAGGAGCCAGAGGGTTACGGGCAATCTTAGAGAATATAATGTTGGATATTATGTTTGATTTGCCTTCACAAACAGGCTTAAAAGAATGTATCATAACGGAAGATGTCATTCGCCAGGGTGACAATCCAATTATGGTATATGAGCAAGCGGGTTGAGTTATCCTTGAAATTGTTACGGGTTGTTATTCTTGACAATTTAAACACAAAAATTTATTGTGAAAGAACGGGTAGAAGGCTATCCTATATCAACTTACAAAGGTTGGGTTAATATGAGTGAACGTCTTGGAGAAATGCTCATAAAAGAAGGCTTGATAACCCAAGAGCAGCTCAAGAAAGCGCTTGAAGTACAGGCGCAGCAGGGGGGACGGCTGGGTAGTGTTCTTGTAAAAATGAGTCTCGTCAATGAAGAGGAGATCACAGAACTACTATCCAATCAGTTCGGTGTTCCCTCTATAAATTTAGCGAATTTTGAAATCGAAGAAGCGGTTTTGAAATTAATCCCCGCAGAAGTAGCCAGGAAATATCATCTGCTTCCGATAAGCCGCACTGGAGCTTCCTTAACCATAGCAATGGCAGATCCCTCCAATGTTTTCGCTCAAGATGATATTAAATTTATGACAGGATATCATGTGGAGCCTGTTGTCGCGTCTGAAATAGCCATTGAAAAAGCCATTGAAAAATATTATGGATCCGGTAAAAGTCTCGTGGCAACCTCAATGGATATTGATATTCGTGAAGAAAAGGTTATTTCCGAATTGGCTGATTTTGAGGAGGGAATGGCGTCAGACGACGAAGAAATCGACTCCGAGTTTATCAATGTCGAAGATTTTGACGAATTGGTATCCGGTGCTGTCGACGAACTGGAAGTCGTCGATGAAGATGATGAAGATAGTGTTGTTACCGTTGAAGATCTGGAAGCACCGATTGTTAAATTGGTCAATGGTATATTAATCAAGGCGATTAATCAGGGCGTTTCAGATATCCATTTCGAACCTTACGAAAAAGTCTACCGTGTCAGATATCGATTGGACGGCGTTTTACGTAAGGAACTGGGTTTGCCGTTGAAAATAAAAAATGCGGTAACATCCCGTCTGAAAATTATGGCGAATCTGGATATTTCTGAACGCCGTTTACCACAGGACGGAAGAATTAAAATGCGTCTGGGTCCGAAACGTGAAATGGATTTTCGTGTTTCAACGATTCCCACACTCTTTGGAGAAAAAGTCGTTCTTCGATTGCTCGATAAATCAAATCTGGAACTCGATATGACCAAACTAGGATTTGAAGAACGGCAGCTGGCGGAATTTCAGGAAGCAATACATAAACCCTATGGCATGGTTCTAGTTACCGGCCCAACAGGTTCGGGAAAAACAACAACGCTCTATTCAGCTCTTTCCCAATTGAACTCCGTCAGTGAAAATATCATGACAGCGGAAGATCCCGTCGAATATAACCTTATGGGAATCAATCAGGTTCAGATGAAAGAATCTATCGGATTGAATTTTGCAGCTGCCCTGCGTTCTTTCTTGAGACAAGATCCCGATATCATCATGGTGGGTGAAATCAGGGATTTTGAAACTGCTGAAATTGGCATTAAAGCTGCTCTGACAGGTCACCTGGTTTTATCCACTATACACACAAATGATGCGCCTACAACTATCAACAGGCTATTGAATATGGGCATTGAGCCGTTTCTTGTCGCGTCATCCCTCATTATGGTTATCGCGCAGCGTCTTGCACGAACATTATGTCCCAAGTGCAAAGAACCGACCAAAGTACCTCCCGAAGCCCTTTTGGAAGTTGGGTTTGAAGAAGATGAAATCGAGGGATTATCGGTCATGAAGGGCAGGGGATGTCCTAACTGTATGAATACCGGATATAGAGGTCGTGTCGCTTTGTTCGAAGTGTTGGCGATCACGGACGAAATTCGGGAACTCATATTGCGAGGTGCGTCTGCAATGGAGATACGTGAAACCGCCATTGCTCTTGGAATGAAAAGCTTGCGTGATGCCGGCTTGCAAAAAATCCGCGAAGGTGCCACTTCAATTGAGGAAATTGTGAGGGTTACCTTCGGCAATTAGTGGAGATTTAATATGGCAACTGTCTCGATGCCGCATCTATTGAAGATCATGATAGAGAAGGGCGCAACCGATCTTCACATTACAACGGGAACTCATCCCCACCTTCGAATCCATGGAACGCTGGTCCCCCTAAAGGAATTTCCTCCGCTGACACCCAAAGAAACAAAGCAACTCGCATATTCCGTCCTTACTGATTCTCAAAAACATGCATTTGAGGAGCGCAAGGAATTGGATTTTTCTTTTGGTGTTCGGGGATTAAGCCGATTCCGAGCCAATATTTACAATCAACGCTCTGCAACAGCAATCGCTATTCGAACAATCCCTTTTCGTATCATGGGTTTTGAAGAACTCGGTTTACCGAAAGTTGTCATGGATTTCTGCAATAGACCAAAAGGTCTGGTTCTTGTAACCGGTCCAACCGGTTGCGGAAAATCAACGACACTCGCAGCAATACTCGATAAAATAAATCGAGAAAATCACATGCATATTGTGACTATCGAAGATCCCATCGAATATTTGCATCACCATCATGGATGTGTCATCAATCAACGCGAATTGCATTCAGATACACACTCATTTCATAACGCACTGCGTTCGGTTCTTCGTCAAGATCCTGATGTTATACTTATCGGTGAGATGAGAGATCTGGAAACTATCGAATCGACGTTGAGGTGCGCGGAAACTGGTCACCTGACCTTTGCAACGTTGCACACCAATTCCGCGGTTCAAACGATAAACCGAATCATTGACGTTTTTCCATCACATCAGCAGCCTCAGGTAAGAGCTCAGCTGTCATTTATTTTAGAGGGCGTTATTTGTCAGAGTCTGATCCCACGGCGTGACGGTCAGGGTCGAGTGCTTGCAGCAGAAGTGCTGGTGCCGAATGATGCTGTCAGAAACCTGATACGGGAAGATAAAATCCACCAAATCTACTCTGTTATGCAGACCGGTCAGGAAACCCATAGAATGCAAACCATGAATCAAGCGCTGTTAAGTCTGTATCTTAAACGAAAGATAACTCTCGCCGAAGCACGGTCAAATTCAAGCAAACCACAAGAATTTGATCAAGCACTCGCGAAATATGAATCGGAAAAACGGCGACCACCAACAACCTAAGGGGGGTAAAGGGTTATGCCAGATTTTAAATGGAAAGGTAAAGATGCCAATGGCAATGAACAAACCGGAATAATGACGGCGGATAGCGCCGAAGCTGTGCGTCTCCACCTTCGTCGACAAAAAATTACACCCACCTCCATTCGAAAAAGATTTAAAGATGTTCAGATTGCGATTCCTGGTCTCACCAACAGAATCAAGGAACGCGATATAGTCGTTTTTACACGAACGTTTTCGACGATGGTTGATGCCGGATTACCTCTGGTTCAATGCCTGGAAATCCTTGCTCAACAAACTGACAACCCAATCTTTTCCAAAGCAATCAGCGATATCGGTCACAGTGTCGAATCCGGTTCCACCTATGCCGATGCACTTCGCAAACATCCCAAGATCTTTGACGAATTATATTGCAACATGGTTGAAGCCGGAGAAACGGGCGGTATTTTGGACACGATTCTGAACCGGCTAGCTTCCTATATGGAAAAATCAATTACCCTTAAACGCCAGGTTAAATCCGCACTGGTTTATCCTTCCGTTATCGTAAGTGTTGCAATAGGTGTCGTCACATTCCTGATGTATGCCGTTATCCCTGTTTTCGGTAAAATATTCAGTTCTTTGGGCTCCTCTTTGCCATTACCGACGAAAATCGTTATCGCTACATCAAATTTTATCCGGGATTATATCGTAATTATTATTATTGTTGCTATTGGTATCTGGTTAACCATACGATATATCCGGAAAACAGAAAAGGGAGCCCGTATTTTTGATGCAACACTCTTAAAACTCCCAGTATTTGGACTGTTACTTAGAAAAGTTGCCGTGGCAAAATTTACTCGAACGCTGGGAACCTTGATCTCCTCGGGTGTTCCGATTCTCGAAGGTCTAGAAATTACCGCAAAAACGGCTGGTAATAAAGTGATTGAAGATGCCGTTATGAAGACACGTGTGTCGATCAGTGAAGGAAAAACAATTTCTGAACCCCTGGCGGCTACAGATGTTTTTCCGCCTATGGTAACACAAATGATAGCTGTTGGAGAATCCACCGGTGCTCTGGATGCCATGCTCGATAAAATCGCTGATTTCTATGATGAAGAGGTTGATATTGCCGTAGCTAACCTTACTCAGGCACTTGAACCGCTTCTAATGGTCTTTCTCGGTGTATCCATCGGATTCATCGTCGTCGCTATGTATATGCCCATGTTCAAGCTTATCGGAGAACTGTCACGATAAGAAGAAATCAGCTAATATCTCACCAGATACGGTAGTTATGTTGTGTTAAGCTCAGGAGAGAATCGAAGTGATGGTGAACTGTATTCACGGTTGCGATCATTAATTATAGCTCGCCTTATCATCGGTTCGACACTTCTGCTGGGTGCCGCATTCCCTCTCGAAATTTCCCAGGAATTGGGATCCTCAAAGTTTCTTTTCCATTTCATTACTATTCTTTTGCTGCTTTCCATCATTTACTCAACACTACTCAATAAATTTAAAAATCTCATTGCCTTTGCTTATGTTCAACTCATAGGAGATATATTCCTTGAAACTATCGTTATTTTGGCGACGGGAGGTATAGAAAGTCCATTTTCTATTCTTTATGTGCTGACCATTATCGTTGCAAGTTATCTCATACCCAACCGGGGAGGATTAATCTCAGCTTTTATCGTCACCATTATTTTTGGAAGCGTCATATTTCTGCAGTACAAACGCTGGGTTCCCTGGGAGCCACTTGAAAGCGTCTACGTACGTTTGCCTCCCAGATCATTTGCTATCTATACCATCGTTGTCAATTTTTCAGGCTTTTTTCTGACAGCAATACTATCAAATCAACTTGCCGAAAGAATCCGCAAGATGAATGTAATGCTGAAAAATCGCAACGTGCAATATAGTCAACTTCTGGCACTCAATGAAAGAATCGTCAATGAAATTCCAACAGGTTTGATAACCGCAACGCTTGACGGATCAATCGTGTCACTTAATCCCGCAGCATCGGCAATGATGGGGTTTACCAATGACATGACGCTGCCGCTTCACTTGGAAGAGCTGTTCCCAGGTTACCTGATGCAAAGCATGTTAAGACTTGCCAGAGAAAGCGAACTGAAAGATCAAACCATTCAGTTTCAAAAATCTGTTGGCAGTGAAAAGAGATGGTTTCAAATTGAAGTGATGTTGCTGGCAATGACATCTCAAGATCCGGCAAGAATCATGTTAATTTGCAATGATATAACAGATCATAAAAAGCTTGAAACAGAAAGACGTAAAACGGAAAGATGGTCGGCGATTGCAGAGATTTCCGCCGGCATGGCTCATGAAATCAGAAATCCGCTTGCATCTATCAGTGGTTCCATTGAAGTCTTGAAGGATCAACTCTCGCTTAACACAAGTGAAAAAAAATTGATGAGTATTATTCTCAAGGAATCGGAAAGACTGAATCGTTTAATCAGTGATTTTCTGGATCTCGCAAAACCCAAACCACCCGAATTCAGAAGCAGCGAGATCAATAACCTTATTACTGAAACACTTACTTTGATAGCAAATTCAGCTCAATTTCCTCCTAACATAAAACTTAAAACTAAATTTGATTCAGATCATACATATGCAGAAATTGACAGCAATCAAATCACTCAACTTTTATGGAATGTTGTTAAAAATGCTATTGATGCCATGCCTCATGGCGGCGATTTGATGATAATAACAAAACAGATACTTGAAGAGGAAAAGCCATTAGTTTATGAAGGTCTGGGCAAATGGCCCTCGACACCATATATCATGATATCCGTCTCCGACACGGGAATCGGAATGGAAAAAGATATCGTTGAAAAAATTTTCGAGCCTTTTGCTACATTCAAACGAAAAGGAGTGGGAATAGGACTTGCGATTGTCTATCGAATTATCGAAAATCACAATGGGCATATTCATGTTGAGACGAGTCCGGGAAGTGGCACGACGATGACTGTCAGATTACCAAAAAATCAGAGCAATCTGGAGAAAAAAGATATGGGAATGAGGTGATTCATTGAAGACGATTCTGATAATTGACGACGAACAAAGCATGTGTGATTTCCTGTCAATTCTTCTGGAAAAAGAAGGATATACAATTCTTTCAACCACTAATTCCAGAGAGGCACTCAATATTATACAACGAAATGACTGCGTGGATATGGTTATAACCGACATTATGATGCCTGAAATTGACGGGATGGAATTACTTAAACGTATCAAACTTTATAATCCAAACATTGTCGTCATCATGATTACTGCATATGCTACAACAGAAAATGCCATTGCCGCGATGAAACAAGGTGCCTATGACTATGTAACGAAACCATTTAAAGTTGATGAAATTAAGATCATTGTTGAAAAAGCTTTCGAGAGTATAAAATTAAAAGAAGAAAATATATTTCTTAAACGAGAAATCGAGTCGAAGCATAAATTTGATAACATCATCGGGATTTCCTCTGGCATGATACGAGTTTTTGAAACGATTCGTAAAATCGCTGATTTGACCAGTACAGTATTAATTTTCGGCGAGAGTGGAACTGGCAAGGAGCTTGTCGCTTCAGCAATACACTATAATTCGCTTCGGCGAAATAGACCTTTTGTAACGGTAAATTGCGGTGCGCTGCCGGAAAATCTTCTGGAAAGCGAGCTTTTCGGACATGTTAAAGGATCGTTTACGGGTGCGGTAAGCAATAAGGAGGGTTTATTTGAAGTGGCAGACGGCGGGTCTTTTTTTCTGGATGAAGTCGCTGAGACCTCCCCGACGATACAAGTAAAATTGCTGCGTGTCCTGAATGATAAAAAATTTAAACGAGTGGGTGGCGTTAAGGATATTTCCGTTGACGTCCGGATTCTCTCAGCGACCAATAAAGATCTGAAGGAACTGGTAGAAAAAGGATTGTTCAGAGAAGATTTATTCTATCGACTCAATGTTATTCCAATTCATTTGCCGTCACTAAGAAGCAGGCGTGAAGATATTCCATTGTTGCTGGACCACTTTATTCGGAAATTCAGCAAAGATTTAGGACAACCCGTAAAAAGAATATCTCCTGAGGCTATGAGTATTCTTCAAAATTATTCCTGGCCAGGTAATGTAAGGGAATTGGAGAATATCATTGAACGTTGTGTTGCCCTGGAAACAAGCGATGTAATTACTCCTTCGAGTCTGCCGAGTAATTTGTTTTCACTGTCTCAAAGTTTTATGGTACCTTCTACAGAGATACCGGAAGGTGGATTGGATCTTGAAAAAGTTGTCGGCGAATATGAAAAAACTATTTTACTAAATGCCTTGCGACGGACAAATTGGGTCAAAAAGGATGCCGCTAAAATTCTCCATGTCAGTTTTCGGTCACTGCGTTATCGAATTGAAAAATATGGGTTAGATCAACAAGAGTTTAAGGATAAGAAATAAAAGAAAGGTGGTGGCATGAAGAGTTATACAAACTGGAAAGCTCAAAAAGGAGCAGCCGAATCAAAGGCACCCATGATCATTACGATTTTAATTCTTTTGATTTTGGGTTTTCTGAGTTACAAATTTATTCCCGCAAAATGGCGTAATATGAAATTCCGTCAGAATGTCGAAGAAATACTAAATATCGATTATGCCAGGGAATATCGAACCAAAGCAGCTGGGGGATTCAATGAATTCACAATGCGACAGAGAATTCTGGATGCCGCAAGTAAATACGGCATTAAAATTCCGGAAAAAGAGCTTCATGTAACTCGCCCCAAAGAAGAAATTTTCCGAGTGGAACTCAGATACTGGGAGATCATTTCTTTACCGTTGATGAAAGAACCGTATCGATGGGAATTCACTATTTTTATGGAAACGGATCCTCATGCCGGGAAAGCGATAGCTCCCGAATAGTCGTGTCTGGCATTTTATAGGATTCGATGAGTTCACGGTTGGATTGTACCGTCATGTGATAAAGGCTTTTAGGTGCATTAAACTCTACATAGGGTTCATCATCCAGGTTTATAACGGTTCCTGTCTTCTCAACCATGTTTTTAAACTCTTTATTTGATTGAACATTCTTTGCCAGAATACTGGAGGGGTTCGATAAGCCGATTCGTTCCAAATCTCTTCGTATATTTTCATTTGACAGTTTTCGGCGAATTTCTGCCTGGTCAAGCTGAATAAAGGAGTTACTGCCCAAGATGAGATAATCTCCCCTGCTACCTTCCCACAGCGAGCAGAATTCGAAAACACTGGAAAACGTTCGAAAAAGCACCAGTAACGTATCGGTGTCCATATAGTAGGAATGCACCCATTGACACATGATACCATCAGACCGCAGGGCATCGTGACATGCCGTGAAGTGTTCATAAGTGAACAGGTTCGAAACACCGGTTATCCATGGATTGGAAGGTTCGGAAATAATGACATCGTAATGTTTTTTAGAAGCAGTCAGTACGGTCCGAGCATCGGCTTTTATGATACGGCTTCGCGATGTATCCATCGGTACCGCCCAGACATGAGAAAATAGTGTTGAAGCCTCGATAACGGCATCATCGATTTCAACACAATCAACAGTCGTGTCCGGATACGTCAATGCAGATGTGACGGTCACACCGGTACCTAACCCAATAACCAGAATCGATTCCGGATCTTCCGAGGCAAGCAGTGGAAGTTGTGCCAGTAAAATTTGAGTCGCCAGATC
>JAFGJC010000218.1 GCA_016929305.1 candidate division CSSED10-310 bacterium
CATCGACGACATCCCTGGGTTTTCGAACTCTGTAATTTGCTCCGCCATAAACCAATTGCGGCCAAACGCAAAAAATACACATGTAAGGACACCCGCGGCTTGCCCATAGCTGGGCACTCGGTTGAGGGATGCCACCTGCTTCATCATAATAAGCCATCATCGGGAGTTGATGTCTGCTGGGCCATGGAAGCGAATCCAGATTTTTTATCAAGGGCCGATCAGGATTGACGGTTGTCTTTCCGGAATCATCTCTGAAATTCAACCCTCGTATTTTATGTGGAGACGTCTGTTTATCGATACTTTGGACAAGTTCCAATAACGTTTCCTCATATTCACCTCTAAGAACATAATCGATCTCCGAATGTCCTTCCAGGAATTCCTTTGAGATCATTAAATTATTGGGTCCGCAGAGAGCGATTTTGGGCTCATCCCCTATCATTCTGCGTATTTGTGTGACAAGTTGGAGGTCATTTTCAAAAGATGGTGTTGAGGTTTCCAGTACAATCAGGTCATGGCCGGAATTAATCATTTTATGAATGAATACCGAGTTGGGTATTTTTTCAGCAATAGCATCAACAAGTCTTACCCGGAATCCATGTTTTTCCAGAAGTGCCGTTGCATATGCAAGAAAAAATGGAAAAGGCATGTACCGGCTGGCTTGACATTCCAGATGCGGCCATCTTGAACCAGCCCTTACTCCATAATAACCGGGACTTGACCATGGCGGGTTGCCTAAGAAAACTTCAGTCATTGTTTTAATTACACCTCCCGAAACAACAAGAGAAAGATTATAATCACATGAGTCATGACGGGTCAAATCTTGATATCCAATGATTCGTATTCCACACTGTATTGACAGGGTGGGATATTGTCGTTAGGTTTCTGAAGCAGGAAGAGGAGAAAAGACTATTGAAAGTTATATGTCTGAATCCCCCATTTTTAGGAATGTTTTCACGCGAGCAACGGAGTCCTGCCATTACGAAAAGCGGAACAATTTACTACCCCATGTGGCTAGCATACGGTGCCGGGGCGTTAATGCAAGCCGGTCACGATGTCGAGCTTATCGATGCTGTTCCAAAAGGCTGGACAGCAGAAGATGTTGAATTGCATGTGCGCGATGAAAAACCGGATTTACTGGTTATTGCTACTTCCACACCAAGCATTCACAGTGACTTGGAAATTGGAGAACGATGCAAACGTGTGAAACCTGATATTGTTACGGTTTTTGTCGGCGTTCACGTATCTGCTGTTCCAGAGATAACATTAAGGGCGAATAAAACAGCGGATGCGGTTGTTATTGGTGAGTATGAGCATACACTGGTTGAACTCGCAGAAAAAATACATCAATCCAAAAGCAATTGGCGCTCAATAAAAGGCCTGGCCTACAGAGATAGCGAAAACGTATTCATTAACGAACCCCGTCCCGCTATTGAAAATCTGGATGAGCTGCCAATGGTCGCAGCCGTATATAAACAGTTTCTTAACTATAAGGATTATTTCTATTCCATTGCTCGATATCCGGAAGTAACGCTGATTACCGGCCGCGGGTGTGCACATCGATGTATCTATTGTGTGTACCCTCAAACATTGACCGGAAGGCGTGTACGGTACCGGGATATCGATGCTGTTTTGGATGAGTGGGAATATGTGGAAAAGAATTTTCCGGAAGCGAAGGAGCTGTTTATTGAAGATGACACAATGACTTTAGATAAAGATAGATGTTCTCGCTTAATGAAACGAAAAGTGGAACGAAATATCAAAATTGGATTCACGGCGAATTCCAGGGCGGATGTGGATCTTGAAACCTTGCAATGGTTGAAAAAAGGTGGATGCCGTTTGTTGTGTGTCGGATTTGAATCCGGCAATCAGGGTATTTTGGATACCATGCATAAAAGTCTCAAACTGGACCAAAGCCGTGAATTTGTTAAGAATGCTAAAAAAACGGGTATTATGGTTCATGGATGTTACCTGGTGGGACTGCCCGGTGAATCCCGGCAAACACTTGAAGAGACTCTCGCGTTTGCTAAAGAGTTGAATACCGATACTGCTCAGTTTTTCCCTCTCATGGTTTATCCGGGTACGGAAGCATATGAGTGGGCAAAGCATCAAGGGTATCTCAAATCGGAAGATTTCAGCCAGTGGCTGACACCGGATGGGCTGCATAACTGTGTTGTGGAGCGTTCCGACCTTACCAATAGAGAACTCGTGGAGTTTTGTGATCGGGCTCGCCGGGAATTTTATTTAAGACCGAGATACATGCTTTTCAAATTAAAACAAGTCATTTTAAATCCGGATGAAGCAAAACGAACGTTCAAATCCTTGCGTAAATTCTGGCGTTATCTGTTGGCAGGGAGTTTTAAACAGACATCCGAAAAATGACCAGATTCTCAATTCACAGAAAATGGCAAAAACCCACGTACGGGATTCTTCTGCTGGGTATCCTTCTTATTGCATTTCTGATTCGTATCTACAAACTTGGTGCCTACTCAATGTGGCTGGATGAAGTTGACTGCATATATGCAGGTATTAAAAATATACCCTATCACCCGCCGCTTTTTCTGAAGTTAACACTCTTGTGGCTGCCGCTGGGAACGACTGATTTCAGCCTGAGACTTTTGCCCGTACTGATCAGTCTAATCGGCATTGTTGTTTTCTGGAATCTTGCCAGAAAATTTTGTGGGAAATATACAGCAGCAGTTTCCGCAATATTGTTCGCGACCTCGCCGCCTCTCGTTTACTATTCACGCGAGTTTAG
Source organism: candidate division CSSED10-310 bacterium (assembly GCA_016929305.1). Lineage (GTDB taxonomy): Bacteria > CSSED10-310 > CSSED10-310 > CSSED10-310 > JAFGJC01 > JAFGJC01. The sequence continues at coordinate 2,756 of JAFGJC010000218.1, forward strand.
AATGTATATTTTATTGGCAGTCCTGGCGCTGATATCCTGGGACCGGTTTTTTGACTACATGGAAAAAGGGGGTACGATCAGGTTACTCCAATATTCTTTGAGCACGGCGCTGGTGTTTTACACACACCACTTTGGGTTTTATTTTGCCGTAGGACAAGCCGTTTCGGGAGTGTTTTTCGGACTGAACAAACAGTCGCTGCGCAGGCTTTTTTCAGGATTGTTTCTGGCCGGATTATTGTATACGCCCTGGATATTAAAACTATGGTTCCTGATTCGTCGCTTCACCGGCTCGCAATACTGGGCTGAATCCATTACCTGGAAAACACCTTTTTACTCCTGGCGGTTTTTTACTGCCGGATACGAACCTCCTCCCTGGCTGCAATGGTCTCTGGGCATACTCATTGCCCTCCTGACCATTTATACGCTTATTCACTGCAAAGAAAAAAGATGTCATCTTTTTATTTTGGGCAATACAATTATTCCCGTGATTGCAGCGTTTATCGTTTCCGCTATTATGCCGGCAAGCATGTTTGTTCCCCGGTATGCAATCTTTGCAATCCCGCCTGTTTTACTGGCTGTATCATGGGCAATTACCAGTAATAAAAAGCACCTTTTGTCAGCAACTATTCTGGCAACGATTCTGATATTTCACGGAATCGCATTAACATATCATTATACCAATACCTTTGCTGGCGGGATATTAAGAGAGGTCCGTCCGCGAAAGGAATACCGGCAGGCTGCGACCTATATTGCGGATCACTATCAACAAGATGATGGGATTTTTACAACGTGTGAAAGCGGCTCCCTGCCTGTCTGGTACTATCTGACGTTTCGCAGAGGATTACCCCACAGCTATCAGGTTGATCTTGATGGTGCCTACCGGAAACATCTGGAACCCAAATACAATATGCCGGAACTTATTGAAATGTATCCGTTTGTGGATCTTGTGGATATCAAAACATTAACCGGGAACTTCAATCGTATCTGGCTGTTTGAATCGGGCTGGGACGTTACATCCAATCCTGATGATTTATTCTTAAGGCATTCCAAGCGAATCAGAAAATGGCTTTCGGAACGATTTCTTCAAATCGATCATAAGGTATTTTATGGCGTTGAGGTGAGACTGTTTGACACAGCACGAGTTCCCTCAGATGCTTGGGAATCGAGATTTTCAGGTTCAGCGAATAATCCAGTTTCAGGAAAATGATAACACCGCAGACTATGAATCTGATTGTACCGGCGTGCGGGAGTAAAAACATAGGATTTTTCATAAACCAGATGCTGATCGAGAAAAGACTGAAGTTCTTTGGTGCCGGGTATTTCGGAGCAAACAACAAGGATTACCCTGTCACCGTTACCAGAATATGCATCAAGAAGAGAAGAAAACCGATTTATTTCATTTGAAATATAGCGCGTATCGTTTTCCAGTAATTTTCGTGGCAGCCAACCCGCCTGGCCTTCAGGGAAGGGCTGAAATATGGCGAAATTTTTGCCGAGGTAATAGATCAAAGGTGATGCCGAGAGATCAGTTGTGATCATTATATCATCTTCGCTAAGATCCATTGTTTTAAGGTAAGCTGCCACCTCCCGGTCATTGCTCTTTTCAAATCGGGCAAAATAGAGATGACCATAATAAAATTGAATGCATCCAAAAAGAAACAGGATTCCGTAAGCAATTTTTTTTAACGGTACTGATGGTGTAATGGCACAAGCAGCTAACGACAGAAAGAGAGTGTGGAATAAAAAATCGTGTCTTCCGGGAAGATATATGGGTTTTAAATAGGACAGAAAAAATGCCATGCCCAATGGCAGCAGAACAAAATAAAACAAAGCTTTAATTCGAGTAATCGAGCGAAGAGAAGCCATCAAAACGAGAATGATCAGAGATGCAGCTCCAATATCAACGACCGACTGAATCAGCACAGCGCTGGAAAGAAAGGGTGGAACGCCGGAATAGTGTATAATCGTCTCCCAGAGAAAACTCGGCAGAGGTTTGGGAATCCATGGCGTAGTATCAGCACCCAGCTGCCTGATCATTATCATCAGCCATGGCGAAACCAGAAGGAAAACGGTGAAATGATACCATCCGATTTTCAAGCGCTGGTGCACCGAAAACAGAATAGCGCCGGCAAAAAGCAGCCAGCCGTAGTTGTGTGTCCAGATGCAAGCGGAGAGGGAAAGAGTGTAAATGACGGCCCACGATCGATAACAGCTTACCCGTAAAAGACTCAGGATTGCTAAACTGGTCCAGAACGCCGCCCAAGTATACATTCGTGTTTCTTGAGC
>JAFGJC010000219.1 GCA_016929305.1 candidate division CSSED10-310 bacterium
CATGACAAAGGTATTCTTGAATCTCAACGGGATGGCAGTTTTGTGTACTACTCAGTCGCCGATCCTGAAATTATCGACCTTCTAAGGGTATTGAAAAAAGTTTTCTGTAAGGAATAACCACACATTCAAAAGGAGATTATGGATGAAAGCAAATCGTTATTTCGTTTATTGTCTGGCAGGAATTCTTTCAGGTTTATTCATTCCCGTTACATTTGCCACAAACGGCATGAATATGATTGGACTGGATGCCATATCAGCATCTATGGGCGGAGCGGAATCTGCGGTGGATACCGGTGTAGCATCTCTCTCCTCCAATCCTGCAAACTTGAGTTCTATTGAGAAAAGCGAACTCATCATCGATCTGGGAATTCTATCTCCGGCGATGAATTTCAAAAACAGCACGTATTGGGGAAGCAACGACATTGACAGTGAAACCCAGTATTTCCCTCTGCCCTTTCTTGGTTATGCCTCCCGAGTCAAAGAAACTCCATTTGTATGGGGAATCGGCTTGTTCGCTCAAGGCGGCATGGGAGTTGATTTCCGTGATGTTGTAACGGATTTCGGCACACACGATAAAATCTACTCCAACGTAGCATATGGCAAGATCGTACCGGCGATATCGTACGATGTGTCAGATGCGCTTTCCTTGGGTGTTGCGCTTCAGATCGGGTATTCAACCATGGCGTACGATTTCTTTCCCGGCACAACCTATTACAGCCCGGGTGCTGATCAGACACCACAGACAGCAGACGACATTGTGTTTCCCGGGCAATCAATGGAAAATGCTGCGTCCTTCGGTTACGGTGCCCGAGTCGGTTTGAACTGGCATATTGATGACATGACAGCTTTCGGTATTTCATACACGACCGAAGCAAAACTTGACTATGACGAGGGCGATTTAACGATGAATTTTGGAGCGCTCGGACTTGGCAAGGTCCGCTATAATGCTGAGGTGGACGGTTTTACATGGCCGGCATCCGTAGATATGGGATTCAGCCGAAAATTTTTGGATGAACGCTTTCTACTGGCAGCGGACATAACTTGGTATAACTGGTCTGACGCCATAAAAACTGTAACAATAAAAGGCTCCAAACCCAATGATGTCAACGCGCCTCCCAATGTTGAGATCCCTTTCATTTTCAATTGGGACGATGAATGGATATTCAGTTTGGGTGCCGCATACAAAATCTCGGAGTTTGACACATTGCGGTTGGGATACAATTACGGAAACAACCCCGTCCCTGATGACAACATGTATCCATTGTTTCCTGCAATCGTCGAGCATCATGCAGCTATCGGGTACGGGCATCGGTTCTCTGACAATCTAAAGATCGACGTGACATGGGAACATGCATTTAAAGCAACGGAGATGAATATGAATTCCGATCCCAACCATAATCCTTTCGGTCCCGAATCGGAAGTATCGCATGATCAGAACACCCTTCATATGATGTTGACTTACAGTTTCTGAGGGTATCAAATCGTTTATTAATCGAAAAACAATAGCGTTCGTGTTGAAAGAGTAATAACCGCCAGATGAAGAGTTAGATGAGCGGTATCAAATTACCGTTGTCGAGTCGATAAATTTCGATTTTCCAATACCCGGTATTGTCTTCTGGAGCGTCATCATTTATCGCCAGATAAATCCCCTGAACCCGATCTTTTGGAATCACTTCTGCGTGTGACCCAATAACGAACGGTTTATCGTTCTGGTGGAATTTTCCAATCAGAGCGTAACAGTCAAGGGTATCCGATTCAGATGCAAATCTTTCATTCAGGTTATCGGGGAAGAGCGGATAGGGAATAACGCTATTGGAATTCTTATGTTTCATGGGTGTGTCGGGAAAACAGACTCTGCCATCCGGACCGGCAAGATATGGATTGGTAAACGGTTCGCGGTTGGGTACGTCTCCCGGGCTGACATTAATGTATCCATCAGCTCGTATAATAAGAACCTCACCAGAATCGACGACCTGGGAAAAATCGTACCAAATCCAGACGCCGTTTGGCCAGACAGCATTGGGGTATTGTAAGGATTTTAATCGGTTTTGATCCATATCACCAGGGTTGGGAAGCCTCCAAATCCCCCAAGGCGGATATTCATCCTGCCCGGCATAGAAATAGGCAGCGCCCGCAACCAGGGTAATCAATATGACCAGACTCGTCGCTGTCAGCAGCCGTCGGGTCTGCATAAAACATGCAAATGCGGAAGAAAGTCTTGCTATCCGGTTTATTAGACGTTTAGGTTGAGATGTCATCTGAATATCGCAGAGTTTACTTCTGAAAACAGATTGAATCCTTCTGTTGACGGGATGGTCGATCAGATAATTTAAATATGCTTTCGCAAGTTCAACATCGTTGTTATTAATAAGTTTGTCGATTTCTCGAATGGCGGTATCAGGATCAGAATAGACGATCGACAGATCTTCCTGCGACAAGGACCGGAAATAATCCATAACTTTCAGATTAGTCCGGCATGTTTCGCAGGTAAACAAATGGTTTTCAAACTGTTCCGCTTCGGCTTCTGAAAGCGCATCACAAAAATAATCCTGCAGAAGCTGCCCCATTTCCGGATTTATGCAACTCATCTGAAAACCCTCCAGACTAATTGTTGCATAAACAGGTCATTTCTGGATTTTTTCATGAGGTTTCCATTTGATGCGTAAAACTTTCTTTGAGTAACTCAGCGCATCGCTGATCTTTTGAGGTTTCATGGATAATTTTTTGGCGATATCATTTACTTTAAGACCATCAAAGTAATGCAATCCAATGATTAAACGATTCACAACCGGAAGATCGGCAATTAGCAGTCGCATGTGTGTTTTAATTTCTTCACGGTAGATTATTTCATACGGATCATCCGGCCGGTCAGTCGTCATCACACTTTCTTCAACAGATGATTTATGACGCTGATGCATATATTTCCGGCGATAGTACATGTTCACGACGTTGTTGGTGATGCCGACGATCCATGCTCCCAGTTTACTGGTGTCTTCCAGTGTGTTCACGTTTTTTATGACGCTAACAATGACTTCCTGGCATAAATCATCAACATCGTCACGGATAACATCAAATTGTTTTTTCATCAAACGCCGAGTGATTATCCGTCGTATAAGCGGTCTAAACGTTTCAATGGTATCAGAACATAACTTCATTTTAATATCACAATACCACACTTTGGAAGTTTTACTTCTCTGGTTAGAGAATACCACAGTACGCTGATGTTGCCATACTTGTTTTGCAGACTGTCACCTCAACAAGTTTGACATCAGATGACCTGTAACCTATAGTTGAATTGAAACCGATTATTCAAATTATGAAGTGTCAACAGATGAAAATTAAAGGAGGTCAATCCATGAAAAGGCTTATATGTAACTCATTGATATTTCTAACGGGAGTTATAATCTTTTGGGGAGGTGTCGTTCATGCTGATGTTAACGGTCAGCTTCTTCCCGCGAACCGTGAAATCAACCTGAAAAAACTGGATGACAATGCGGTTATGCGTCATGAGAATATTCTCGGCAACGAGTTAGATGTCCGCATTGAACACAAAGCTGGACTTATAGAAGTTGTCCTGGAATGGGATGGTTGTGACAGCGATCCTTCAGAGACGGATGCCACAGGTCTTGGAGGTATCGATTTATCAAACAACGGACGGACAGATCGTCTGCATTTCGAAATTTTGGATGCCGAAAATGTGATCAAGGAAATGGAGTGCACTCTGTTCTCGCATGAGACACGTGCATCCTCTATCAATCGTACCTTTCCGATAACCGGGCAGGGAGATTTGATGTATACGGATTTCCAGAATGTAAAAGATCAGGGTGCGGTGATTACCGATATCGGTGCTGTAGTCCTGAGATTAAAATGCGTTTCAGTCTCGGGGATAGCATTTGAATCGCTGACTTTAAACGGTCCCATTGAGATTCATTCAGAAAATACAGGCATTTTCGCTGCAATGAACATCAGCCGTGACGTTGTTGCGGCGAATCTGGTGGTCCAAGACGGGGACACACCGCCGGGGGGAAGCGGAAATCCTGTCAGCCAGCTCAATTCACCCTTCACCAACGGCAGCGGTGTGGTCGGATTTACGGGAGCGATTATTGCGGGAGCGGAAACGGATAATTTCGTGTGGTATGACAATGACATCATCTGGCTGAACAGCGATGCGTTGCCGGATGCGCTTACGGGCGCTGAAAGCACCATGGGTATTGGTGACAGCGGCGAGTTCATCTATAGTCCGTCGTTCAATGGTGATGATTCGGTTTACACGCATCTGGGACTTCTTCTTGTTGAAGAAACACAAGCTCCCGGATTTCCAGCGGGAACAACAAATACATTTAACAGCCGCCCTCAGATGCTTCCCAATGGAACATCGTTATGGGTTTCGGGATTTAACGAGACCGGTGGAACATCTACGGAGGGAAGAATGCTCTATACCTGCCCGGATTCTGATCCCGCAAATATCAGTGTAGTCCTTAGATCTGATGATTCCTACAATGGATTTACCATCGACCGGCCCAGCGGCGTCGGATTCGATTACCAAATAAGTGACAACGGTTCGCATCATATCCATGAACTGCTAATGGATACTGGATCCACGGCGGATGACGGTTTCTTGTTCGTAACGGGTTTACTGGTCGCGCGGGAAACTGATCCGACGGGACAGGGCGACAACTGGGATAATTTTGATGCGCTCACCATCAACAACAGCGGTAACTATATGTTCAGTGGTGACACGGATGGTGACACAACGACAGATGAATTCATAGCCACCAACGGTTCAATTATTCTTCGCGAAGGTGATACCATTGACGGCATTCCATTGACTTCGTCGGCATCTGTTCAGTCGGCCAGTATGAACAACCTCAATCAGGCAGCATTTATATGGTCTGTTTCCGGAGGTGTGGAATATTTGTTTTTTGCCTGTGACAGTTCCGATCTTCTTAACACATCGGTTGCGTTGCTGGCGACTAACGATATGGTTGACCTGGACGGTAACGGTTCCGGAGATGCTACCGTTACTGATTTCAATGCCTCATCTGCAATAGGACCGGGATTATGGCTTGCCGAGAATGGAAAGGTGTATGTCGAAGTGGGTTTAGACTATGGAGCTGGCGAATTGGAAGCTATTTTGGAATTAACATTACCGCCATGCGGTGCGACACCCACGCCTACACCTTCTTCTGAACCCACAGAAATACCGACGACCACTCCCACGAGTTTGCCAACCGAAGTACCGACTGCAACGCCAACTGAAATACCCACAGCGACACCGACAGAATTGCCTACTGAGTTACCGACATCGACACCTACGGAAATACCAACGGTAACGCCCACCGCCTGGCCGACTGAAGTGCCCTCACCGACACCTCCCTGCCGGCATACCGGAGATATCAACGATGACGGTGAACTAACCCCTGCCGATGCACAACTTGCACTTCAGATCTACCTTGCGATATATATACCAGACTATATGGAAAACTGTGCTGCCGACTGTAACGGAAATGGTCAAGTTACCCCCAACGACGGTCGCTGCATTTTCCTGCATTATATGAACGGCAGCTGTGATTGTGTGGATCCGGTATTCGGTCAGAATAAGAATCTGATGCCATTATCAAAACAGCTTGTAAAACCGGAATTTGGTTCTGTACATATATCAGCTGCCCGTAGCGATATCCCCGGATCGTTCAAGATCGATATTGCCGTAAAGAATCGATCCATACCTCTTGATGCATTTGGATTGAAAATCAAAATACCCTCTGAAATTCTTACTTATAATTCAACAGCTTTTGGCAAAGATGTCGTGAACTGGTATCTGACCGGTTCAAATTTCAATGAAGACATTCTTATTATTGGCGCTTGCGATCCGATCGATTTCGTGAATGAAGCACAAGATACCGTTATCGCCACCGTTTATCTGAGCACCGATGCCCGGTTAAGCATTACAGATGTCCTGTCTTATCTGACGATTCTTGATATGGCAGACGATCTGAAACACGCGGATTTGGTCATCGCTTTGCCGTAATCGTCATTTCATTCTGACCGCACCGGATTGTCCGGTGCGGTTTTTTTCGCGGTAAAGCAGACATGATTGTTCATTTTCTAACATAAAATCTCCCCTCCTGTAAGATGCAAGTTTGATAGAGTATAACGTATGGATCATATCGGGAGGTAATTCTATGAAGTATATCCTTCAATCGATAATGTCTTTTTTTACTTATAAGTTGCAATGTATACGGTGATTCGGAATTCAAATCGGAATTTAATGAACAGCCTGTTACCCGTGAATTAGACTGGTGACCGTTTGGTATTAAACCTTTCTATGGCAGCGGACCAAATCCTGAAAATCCGAATGTGATATGTTTTCGTGTTGGCGATTTCATTACCATTGACTTCAATTTTCCTTTGAAAGCCTATTGTTATTTTCAAGCCATCTTTTCAGATGGTCAGGAAGATCTTCTGGTAAATTCCCATAATAAAGGAATTTGTCTTCTTTAAATGCCATTTCCGCTTTTTTCAGTTCCTCAAATAAAATGCCGATTTGACTGTCCGGTCCGGCATGGCTCGATTTTACAATTTCATTTAGTTCATCAATAAAATGTTTTGCAGATCTACCTCTAGCCAGGTTAACAAAGCCATGCTGAACAATACATTTACTAATTTCAACTCGATCTCCGATGGACTGGTAGATCTGTAGAGCACTCTCTAGATACTTATCTGCCATGTCGATGTCTTGATCCACTAACCGAGCAACTATCGCAAGATTGACCAGTGTTTCGGCTTCATCTCTACGATTGTTGATGCTTTGAAGGATATCCAGCGCTGTTAGAAATTTTTGCCGAGCCTCTTCCGGATATCCATTTTCAAGTTCATGGTAGGCAAGATTGTTAAGTGTCAATCCTTCCATTGCGGAATCCTGGATATCACGGAAAATTTTCAAAGCCTTTTCAAACCAGTCTAATGCTTTATTTTCCTGATTCATCAGGGAAAATACACACGCAAGGTTCATAGTAAAAATTCCAATACTCTGCCGGTCACCGATTTCAGTAAAAATTTCTAATGCCTTTTCATAAAGTTCTTTAGCTTTTTTGATGTCACCTTGAAATTTATAGATGTTTCCCAGATTACCCATACAACGTGCATAGAATTGCCGATTCGATTCGCCCCGGAGAATATTGAGTGCTTCTGTTAATATTGAAACGGCTCTATCACCATTTCCAAGCATCCAGAGTACTGTGGCCAGATTAACCATAACGGCGGCTTCACCTGCTGAGTTGCTGTATTTTCGGTGGATGGCAAGTGCCTTTTCACAAAGGATGTGGGCTTTTTCCAATTCAGCACGAGCGAAGCAGACACCAGCCATTATTCGGTATGCAATAGCTTCACCCTGTTCATCGTTTTGCTGTCGATAGATTGAGAGGGCTTTCTGGCAGGCAATTTCGGCATCTGAAGTCATTCCCTGCAATCGTCCGATATTTGCCAAACCCAGCAAACTTCTTGCTTCCAGCGGAGCCAATCCAAATTTTTCAGCTTCATCTTTCGCAATTTTAAATTGTTCCGCCGCTAATGAATGTTTTCCTTCAAATATCAGTACATTTTCGGCATATGTAAGTCTGATGACGATGCTTTCTGCGGATATTTTCTGATTCATCGCCAAGAATGACCTGTAGGCAGAATCAGCATCTTTTAGGGCAAAGTTATTAACCGCCCAGTTTGCAAACCGGGCATAATAGCCGGCAGCTTTTTCGGTATCACCACTCTGTTCCCAATGTCTGGCCAGAGAGCCGGCAATATCACCCTGGGTTGTGTCGTGCATCGATTCCATAGCCAGAGCGATTTTCATGTGAATTATTTTTCTTTGTTCCAAAGGAATATTTTCATAAGCCACTTTTCTGAATTTGCTATGTACAAATTTAAGGGTGCCCGGTTCAGTTTCATGGAGAACTTGTTTTTTGATTAGATTATCCAATGTGTCCAGCAAATCATCTCCCATGGGCATGACATTCCACAGCAGAAGCGTGGGAATATCATTGCCGATAGCTGCTGCTGTATAGACAACATCGCGTGTTTTTTCGCCCATAAGGTCCAATCGCCGCTCAACCAATTCCTTCAATGCTTTTGGTAACGGCAATGATTCAAAATCAGAAGTCGTAGCAAATTTCCGGCTTTCCGGTGCCACCTGCCAATAGCCTTCGGTATCCCGATAAAGCAGCCCTTCGGAGACAGCAGTCCGAAGATATTCCGACAAAAAAAACGGGTTTCCTTCGGAGAAATTTGTCAAATAGGATACAAATGTCTTTGATACATCAGCTACGCCCAGCATGTCGGAAATAATCGACTCCACAGCAGAAAAATCCAATTTTTCCAGAACATGATGTTTAACCGTTGGCGTGTTGATAAGACGTTGTATTTCAGGGGTTAACTCTTCGGAGCGGTATGTACAGACAATCAATAGAGGTAAACGTTTAAGGAGACCGGTTCTGAGAATAAACTCCAGAAAACCGACGGTCATGTCATCGGCTGTATGCAGGTCATCAAGAAGCAGCATCATGGAGTCCTTAATAAATTCGCGTAATGTATCTGACAGATACGAAAACAGGCGCAGTCGAGCTGCACTAGCCGGCAAAGGATGCGCTTCGGAATAGTGTTGCTGCCCAGGAAGATCTTCAATTTCCGGTACAACCTTGGCTAATACTTTTCCTCGTTGCCCGAATACTCTGATCACCTCTTTCTCCCCTCGCACCTTAACAGCATCGACGATGTATTTAATAAGACTGCGAAAGGGCAGCAGCGGAGGAATGGTTTCCTGAATACCCGTTAATCCAAGAGAACCCGTCCGGCTGCATTCCGAAGTGATAACCCGGTGTTTGAGTCGTCTAGCATTTCGAGCAATCCGCATCAGCAACCTTGTTTTTCCGATACCGCTTTCTCCTCCGATTAATAAGATGTCTCCATTTCTTGATTCCAGAGTTTGTAGCTGCAAGAGTAATGTTTGCATAAGATTTTCACGTCCAGCGAAACGCGGCCTGTAGAGATACGCTTTGGGGATCGGCATTTCTGAAGTGTCGATTTGGGGAACACCCAGACCTAAAAGCACTGAAGCAATATCATCCGCATGTCCAATCCTATGTTGAGGTTTTCTGTCAAGAAGTCTGATAACAAGTTTATCGAGTGCTTCTGGAATACCATAGGCTAATTTTGAGGGCGGTGTGGGATCGAGTTCCAGTTTTGAGATGATGATTTGTTTGAGACTGCTTCCCATAAAGGGCGGACGGCCGGTAAGAAGTTCATAAATGATACATCCGAGAGCATAAAGGTCGGTGCGTGCATCCAGAAGTTCACCTCGGATTTGCTCTGGTGCAATATAAACCGCGGTTCCGCCTGAGTAGATTTCGCTTTCAAGCATCTCTCTGCTGACATCTTTCCAGATTTGAGTAACAAGTCCGAAATCGAGAATTTTGGGGATACCCTCGGGACGAACAAGAATATTTTCGGGTTTCAGATCACCGTGAATAATACCTTCTCCGTGAAGAAAAGCCAGAGTGTGACACAGGCGATATATTATCGTCAGCGATTGTATCAGGGCACCTCTGGCAGCAGGAACACGCTCGATCTCATTAACCGGCATTTGTGATTTTTGGAATTCCTTTTGTGATTTTGCCAAATTATCTATAGTATCACCATCGACCGTTGGACCGAAAACCTTGGTCCACCAGGGTGAGCGAGAAACATCGACATCGCTGCGCCGCCAAACAACCTGATCCAGCAAATCAGATTGCCAGGCAGTGGAAATATCTGATCCCCCCCAAATAAACTCCGATCCATAGCGTCTCAAAGTTACACCTTCCAGCAATTCCATCGTATACCATGGCAGTCCCTTGTGTATCCCTTCTTCGATGATCGTTATCACGCCGGGATGTTTTATTCTTATCAATGCTCGTATTTCCCTGCGAATACTCGCGATCTGACGCTGATCCGGAACCCTGACCGTTTTCAATGCCACCATGTTACCGGATTCCAAATGCATCGCTTGATACACCACACCCATACCACCTTTGCCAAGACGTTCCTGAATGATGTATGGACCTATTTTATCCGGCAAAACATTTTCCTCTGCTTGTCAAATGATCAGAAGAGAGTATCTTACAAATCACGAACCATATCTTGTGTATTATGCCAAATTACCGTTTGTAAAAACAGCCAGAAAAAAGAACACGTTCAACAGTATCCAGCATCATTTGATTGCGGCAGGTTGATATTACGCCAAAAATAATGCTCCTACTTTTCTATGGATTTCAATAGTTCTTGAGCCCATATCAGGACCTGAGCGAGATCATTTCTGCCGGTTCTTTTCGTTTCAGCAGAGAGTTGTTTCACGCTTTGAAACAACAATCTGTATGCTTCGGAATAACTTTCCAGCTTTAAGAAAGCTTTTCCTTTCAGCGCACTTGTCCATGCCAGATCACCCGTGAGTTCTTTATGGCCATCCCGATGAACCAGTCTATAGCGAATTTTTTCTGCTTTCTCGAAAAGCGGTATTGCGTCAGCTGCATAACCCGCGGTCAGCAAAGCTTCACCCTTGTAGCTGTAAACAATTGCCAGGTCATTACGTAAATCATTTCTATCCTGTTTGTATACAAGTTTTTCCCGCAACTCGATGGCATGATCATACAAGTCTATGGCTTTACTCAATTCATTCAGTGCGGAAAATGAATTTGCCTTGTTCAGGCATATCCATGCTCTCATATTCTCCAGATCGGTACGACCTTCATTGTCAATCAGATTCGCGACCAGATGCATAGCTTTATCGTATAGTTTCAGCGCATCGGTATGGTTTCCGGAATCACCCAGAGCACTGGCTTTATTCAGATAACATAGCGAAAGATCAAACATTTGTTCCGGGCTGTCCTGGTTATATACGAGATCTTCTCTGAGTGAGATGGCTTTATCATACCATTCAAACGCCTTCTGATATTCCCCAAGCATCCACAATGCGGTGGCCTTATTGATAAAACTCGTTGCCAGATCTGTTGTGACTTTTTTCTTCTCGGGGCTGGCCAGAAGCGCTGATCGAATGTCAATTGAAATGTTCAGAAGATGTATCGTTTCACGCGGATCTCCCAAGGCATATTTTACCACCGCTTTGTTCATGTAGGCATTAGCCAGACCGTTCAGCAAAGGTATGGACGATGAGTCAGTCCGTAACAACTCCTTTATTTGAATGGCTTCGTCGTACAGTCTCAAAGCATCCATATGCTGCCCTTGCAAATAATATGAAAGTGCCTGATAGACCAAAGCTTCTGAGAGATCGTATTGATAGGCGTATTCTTTATATGCATCGATGAGTTCTTTGTAGGCTTCGATGGATTTCGCATAGTTCGATTGAGCGCCGGGAAAGTCATCGATATTCTGATGAATGAAAGCTTTTATCAGAAGCACTCTAGCCAATACCGCTTTGAGATCTGATCGACCGGTCGAAATGAGACGCAACAGACGTTGTTCCACATCTTTGTATACTTCGATATCGGCAAGTGCTTGGGATTTTCGTGATCCTTTTACATCCGAAATTATTTCAGGAACGGTTTTGTCTTCATCACCTGTTTCATCACAAATTCTTTTTAACCAAATCGAAGGGTCATCCCAGGTAACGCCAAAAGTAGTTCTGCGGTGCGATCGTGCGACCGCTGACGGAACAGGTGTGGATTGAGGACGTCTTCGAGGATAGCTATGACCAGTAATTATCCGGTATGCTTCTTTCAAAGCTTCTGCAACGTCCTGCATTGTTTTCCACCGATTGTTCGGTTGATCTTCAAAACATTTTTCCAGAATTATCCTGATTTTCTCGGACATTTGGGGACAGTTTTGCCTTGGTTTTTCTGAGAGGAATTTGTGTAGCACATAATTAGCCAGATGCCCCGCATGCCATGTCACCTTGCCGGTATACATTTGCATGAGCGTAACACCAAAACTCCAAATATCCGTTTTACGATTGATTTTAGATCCTGACAACTGTTCCGGTGAACAATACGCCAGCGTCAATCCGTTAGAAGTCACAAGAACATCTTCATTCGCAGTGATATCCTTAGATTTTATGCCACTGATGTGAAGAGCTCGAGACATACCAAAATCCGTTATTTTCACCTCATTACTCTCGGTAAGCAGAATATTCGAGGGTTTGACATCCTGATGAATCACACCGTGAGAATGTGCTTCATGCAACCCCCAGGCAATTTGAATCGCCAAATCAAGAATTTGCACCTGATCTGTGAAGCGATTTTCCGCTAATGCCAACTCCAACGATCCACCCGATACATATTCAGCAAAAATCGCCAATCGGTTCTCTATGGTTCGAAAAAACCGGCAGGCAACAAGATGAGGATAATCCGGCAGATCAATCCATGTGCGGAGTTCTCTTAAAAAGGATTTTTCTTTTTTTGCTATTCTCAGAGCAGAGGTATGAAGTGTTTTAACGGCAAACTTCTGATCATCTGTCAACCGTCTGACACAGTAAACCGTCCCCATTCCACCCTGTCCCAGAATACCTTCCACCACAAACTGTTCAAGCAGAATCTGGCCATTAGCCCAAGGTTGCCTATCGTTTTCCATACTATTAGCAGCGGTATCGCCACCTAATGAGGGCAATGTTTTACATTTTGATATTTGTTGATTCGGTTCAGAAATATTTTTACCGCTCACTTATTCTTTATTTTCCTTGGGGAGTGTTTACTGGTTAATTTTCATTCGTCAGGTCACCGTATTTTTTTAATATCTCTTCCAGAAGCTTGTCAACGGAATTTCTCGGTAATCGATCTTTTTGAGATGCCTTTCCAGCAAAATCCGGATATCTTTTCAATAGATCACTCACTTTCTCTCGGACATGGTTTTTTTCTTTCAGATTCAGCGTGTCGGTGTTCAATAAATAATCGCTGATTGTAACCGCCATATCGGGATCTGGAGGATATTCAATCAGGACGGCAACCAATCCACTGAAACACTTAAAAACGAATTTAGGTAAATGAAGATTTTGGGCGTATTTTAATGCATTGCAAAAGATACTCAACGATTCCTTGTAACGTTCCGCTGCAATATAACAAAAACCAAGATTTATATTGCTGAATAGCATTCCGTATTGATCTCCCATTTCTTGAAAAATGGTATAACTCTCTTTAAGAAACCTTTCCGATTGATCAGGTGAATGAATTGTTGCCATTAACCCACCTAAATGACAAAGAGTTAGCGCAACACCAAACCGGTCACCGATGTTTTTAAACAGTTTTAATGCCTTATGAAGGAAAATGGCGCGTCTATCATTATCTCCATTATATTTATAGAGATTTGCCAGGTTGAGCATGGAATGGGCTATCCCCCATTTATCACCCAGCTCCTCTCGAATTTCCAGACTTTCTTGCAACATTTTTTGGGCTGAATCGATATTTCCTAAAGCGAGTTCCGCATTCCCAAGATTTTCCAAAGAAAAAGCCAGGCCTGTTTTATCACCGATCTCCTTTCGGATTTGATAGCTTTCATTTAATAATTCCCGCTCTTTCTTGCGATCTCCAGTATTCCCTAAGCTGATACCGACATTTGCCAGTAATGTCGCCAAAGCACGTTTATCACCGATTTCCCGTAAAAGAGACAGGCTTTTTTGATAGTATTCATTGGCTTTTTCTGTTTCACCCATTGAACCGACGATATTAGCCAGATTATTCAGGGATGATGCAATACCCTTTTTATTATTGATTTTCGTTCGTATTTTCAAACTTCGTTCATAGTAATCCTTTGCTTTGGCATAATTGCCGATGCGGCTTTCCACGCCGCCGAGTCCGTTCAGTGCATTTGCAATCTCCGATTCTTTTTGAATCCTTGAAAACAGTTCCAAACTTTTTTGAAAATAATTACCTGACAGTTCATAATTACCGAGACCGAACTCAAAAGATCCTTTTAAATACGACAGTCCAGCTTGTGTCTTTTTAAATGCGGTTTCATTGGCCATGGCAGGTTGATAATTATTTTCGAGAAGATCCAAAACCGTCTGAGTGATCTGAGAACCTTCACGATATAATCCGGTTCTGTCGAAATAGAACGACAATTCTTCCCCATAAACATCAACCTGATCATAATCATGCAACTCAACGGAATAAATCCAGCCTTTGCGTATATTTCCCATATCCTCCTTCACGATCGACATAAATTCCGGATCTTGTTCCCGTCGAAAGTTTTCCAGTCCGTTGACAAGAAATTCGATAAAATACCTGGAGTGGTTTTGTTTAATTTTCTTACTGACAATCTGATCCTGCAGGAATCGTTCTCTTACGTATTGATGGAGAACATTCAAAATAAAGTAACGTTCATTCCCAACTCGGTGAAGGATTGATTTATCAATTAAAGCAGACAATTCCTTCAATGATGTCCCGGTAACTTGCTGAGCGGCATCGCGAGTAAAACCACCTTCAAAAACAGCGAGACAAGACAGATAATTCTTTTCTTTTTCTGGAAGCATTTTCCATGATGTTTCGAAAACTGTTCTAAGGCTTTTATGAGTTAGTGGAATATCTCTGTCTTCTGTCGTCAAAAAATCCATGTTGCGTTCAATCTCGACGGCTATTTCCGACCAGGACAGAAAACGGCTCCACGCCGCTGCAAGTTCGATTCCCAAGGGCATGCCATCAACAAGCATGCATATTTTTCTGAGATATGGCAGTGTCGTAACGGATATCTCAAGAGATGGATTTACGCGACGGGCCGTTTGAATAAACAGTTTTGTTGCACTGAATGCTTCGGGATCAAAATCATCATTATCTGGAGGGATTGCCAAACCTTCCAGTGTATAGACAGCTTCGCCATGCAACTTTAAGCGTTCTCTTGATGTTACAATGACTGATACTTGGGA
>JAFGJC010000220.1 GCA_016929305.1 candidate division CSSED10-310 bacterium
GCATTTTCCTTAGTCTTGTGATTATTGCCGTTGGGATCCGAAATCGCTTCTTTCGTAATTTAAGCATTATCTTTGGTGCATACCTTACGAATAACGAACGAAATACTCGAACACTTACGCTTATCTCAATCGGAATCATTTCCATTTTGATAGGCATCTTCTATTGTACCGGATCCGGATTATACTGGCTGGACGTAACGGATCACTTTATGAACTATTATGGCTTGGTCATTGTGGCTCTTTTTGAAGCAATCTTCATCGGTTGGATTATCAAACCTAAAGCGCTTCGTGATTTCATCAACGATAACTCCGAATTCAAAATCGGAAAATGGTGGGATGTCCTCGTAAAATACATCATACCCTTTGTCTTGATAATACTAATTTTGAGTTGGTTGAAGGATATGACCCTGAAGAGTTATGAAGGATATCCCCGTTGGGCAGAATTTGCGGGCGGCTGGATTTTTGTTCTGATCATTCCGGTTATTGCGTTACTGCTATCTGGAAATAAACGTGCGGCTACCATAGCCAGTATACTTGTTCTGTGCATGCTGGCTTTTTCACTCTATGCGGGAATCAGCGGATTGGAATTTGCAGGGATCATGGTTTTTAATCTGGCATTTTTAATTTTGTTTGGGGGAGTTGGAATATGCCTTTTAATTTCTCTCAACAAGATGAAAAAAACGCATCAAATTACAGATCCGCACTAGAGGTTTTTTTCGGTTTCCGCCCAAAGCGTCGAAACCATAAAGCAGACATTTCTCTGACAGCTCTAAAAATCACCCGGAGATTGGCGCCACTGGATTCGCCGGAAACCCTTGGATAATGCTCAACCCCTCTTTGCACAATACGATATCCTTGCTGTTGCGCCTGAAATAACATTTCCACATCAATCATCGCACCGTTCGATCGCATGTCAATCCGATCGATAACTTCCTTGCGATACACCTTAAACGCGCAGTCAGGATCTTTGATTTTCAAACCGAAAAACAAGAACACTGAAAACTCAAATATTTTCGTATTCATTAACCTGTGCCAAGGATCCTTACGCTTTACTCGATAAGCCGAAACGACATCCGCCTGACTTAATAGCGGCAATATTAACTTTAACTCCCGAATATTAAACTGACCATCACCATCCGTATAAAATATCAGTGCCTTGGTCGCAGATTTAAATCCCGTTTTCAATGCTGCTCCATACCCTTTGTTGCCCTCATGATGTATTACTCTTATAAAGGAATGCTTTTTTGAATATTGATCGGCGATCACCCCACTGCCATCATCACTTCCGTCGTCAACAATAATAATCTCTGGATCCCTGCAAATCTCAGGTAAAATCGCAATAGTATCTTCTAACAGCTTGGGCAGATTATGGACTTCATTGTGAACTGGAAAAAATATGGATAACTCATTAACAAAAGGTTCATTCATACGGCCGAAAATAGCAAATAACCATCCGGCTGGCAATTCATTATCTGACAGTAATTGACTAGTCGCTCTTGAAGACTTTTAAAAATTGCACTCCCACCTCATAAACATTAAACGCTACTCGGTGACAGTGCACAACACGCGATAATGTTGTGACCTGCTTGCCGTCTTTAGTCGTTATGTAGAGATCTATATCAGAACGGGGAGGAAGATAATTTTCTATTCGAATCAATGCCCCATTTAAGGAGAGATTTATCGTTCTTCCTGATCCGGCATACGTTCGATTTAGTTTTTCGTTTCGGTATTGATAACTGATATCAGTGCGAATAAGTTTGCGGGGAAATCGACGTTCAACCCATTGCCGCTTTTCACCACGCATTGGCATATATCTCTACTCTCCTTTTGATCAATTTACTGGTCGCATTTAAGTCTACCCTGTTTGCACGGTATACGCAACTCCGTATTATTTTTTCTTGAGATACGCCAGCCCATTTTTTGGAAATAAATTCTTGACAAGCTATCTGGTTTTGATAGAATCCCAGTTAATCCCAATTTCTCCCGGAAATTCCCAATTAAATAGCGGGGTTAAATCAAAAATGAGAACATCGCAGTTCAAACTACTGCAAATCTCGATAAAAAGCTGGTGATAAACCTTGGAAAAGACAGTCACTCTGGGTGGAAAATTCCTTAAACAAATCGACTCCAAAGGACGACTCAGCATACCTAAAAAGTTGCGAGATGCGATTGCAGAAAATGGCGATGAAATCGTCATCATGAAACTGGATGGCTGCTTGCAGCTTCTCTCTACAAAACATTGGGTTAATCTTCAGGAAAGGATTGAACATCTATCACCGTTTGATGAACGAACTCGATTTCTACAAAGATTTTGGGGAATGCAGATGGAAACGGCATCCATAGATTCGGAAGGTAGAATAATACTTACGAGTGATCAAAAAATATATGCCGGTATTAACAAGGACGTGGTGATTGTCGGTGCCATCAACAAACTGGAACTCTGGGCAGCAGAAAAATTGGAAACTCTTTTGAAAAATGCACCTTCGCCGGAAGCCATTGCCAATGAAATTGCAAAGACAGAAAGGAGACAGTAGGGAATCCCGATGAAGCATATTCCGGTTATGGTTGACGAGATTAAACGATGCATCGGCGAGATAGAAGACGGTGTAATCATCGATGCGACATTA
>JAFGJC010000221.1 GCA_016929305.1 candidate division CSSED10-310 bacterium
ATGGTTGAGGTGGCCCGTCCTTTGGACTGACTCTGGAAGAGTCGATTAGTAATACAAAAGTAATAACCGTACAGGGTCTTTCGTTTCTGCTAGATCCCATTATTGAAGAATTGATGGACATGTACGGATCACTAAAAATCGATTTAAAAGAAAGCAAGTGGTTCGGGAAAAATTTTGAGATCCGTTTTAACGGATTCGAATCATCGTGTGGATAAATATATAAAGAGTTGCCCGCAATAATCTAAAGTACATTAACGGAAACAATATTTGAGGCTTCTTCTCTGAAGGGAAGGTGAGCTTGAAACCAGTGATGTCCTTGTTCTAGTGGCCATCGAATGGAATAGGGGAACTCGCTTGTCTGATAGGGACGACCATCTACATACCAGACAATTTGATTCTGAGGCGGATTGACATCAATTTTTAATGACAAGCTGCAGAGTTCCGTCGGTGATTCAGGATCACGAATCAGATTAATTTGATGGTCAGGTGAAGTTATTCTAAGAGAAACCGGCACATCCTGAATGGCTTTCTTTTCATCGACATCCGCGATCATGTGTTGTGCTTTAGCATATGCATTATTTTTGATTGGCCCAAGGAATGAACGGATGTTGTGAGATGAATAGCATGCCCAATGAGCATACCGAGATGGCAGATTTATTATAGGTGTATTAACAATACAATGTGAAGGTGTGGACGCGTCCGCATCATATCCCGTTCTTGAATCAACTTGTTTTTGGATAACAACTTCCGATATTTCCGTTGGCGCATTTTCGGGAAGCAGCCATTCATCAAAACGATAGGTGCTTAACGGTGAGGCAAGTTTGCCTGAAAAGCCACAAAGTGTCACAGGTATAGCACCTTCCGGTGGAGGGAATGTTTCAGAATATTCATCTCCATATTTTCTTTCATGGACATAATCCAATATTTCTTTTGCCAGCGCTGCAGCACTGTTATATCCACTTACTCTGTTCATTGGTCTAGCATCTGGATGACCGATCCATACACCGACAAGATATTTTCGCGAAAAAGCTATTGTCCAGGCATCTCGGTAGTTGGAAGAAGTTCCTGTTTTTAACGCAACGGAATAATCATATTCGCAATTACCCATTCGAGGGAAAGCGGGTAAACGAGCCATCGGATCTGATAAAAACAGTGATATTTGACGAGCGGATGATGCACTGATGACCCGCTTGCCATTTTGAGTGTCATCAGAGACAGCCCAATTCAGATTTCCTAATAACCCATCATTCGTAAAGATTGTGTAGGCGGTCACCAAATTTTCCAGTGTTACTGGAAGACCCCCTATTGCCATGCCACACCCATAGAATGAAGCTGGTTTTTCGCCATTATGCAATCCAAGATCTTTCAGGAAAGCGTAGCATGTTTCCAAACCCGTTTTGGATAGCACATTTACCGCTGGGACATTTCGGGAATTAGCGAGAGCTGCCCGTGGAAGAAGAGGACCCAAAAAGGATTCATCGGCATTTGTCACACCGCCAGCACCTCGATCGATATCATCCAAAACGGTCGTTGGGTTGATGGTGTTTGTTTCAAAAGCTAACACATAGATAAAAGGTTTCAATGTGCTTCCTGACGATCGTTTAACTTCCGAAAAATCTATTGCTCCCGAATGCGCTTCATCAAAGTATCCACTTGAACCCACCCAACCCATCACAGTCTGATTTTGCAAATCCAGCAAGATGACAGCACCGTTCCCTGCTCCTCTTTCATACAAAGATTCGAGCTTGTTTTTAAGTCGGATTTGAATTTCATCCTGAATGGAGATATCGAGTGTTGTATGTATAATGTTACTCCCGTCATCGGACTGTAAAATTCCTTTAGAGGCTAATTCCTCAAGCTTCAAAATAGAATGAATCGCTGATGGTGGCCTGTTGTTTGGCGGTTTTACATATAACGTTTGCATCTCTTTTAAAGCAATGCTGTATTCAGCTTCAGACAGGCATCCGGAATGGTTTAACGCTGCTAATATATTTTTTGCTTTATCGATGATTCGTTGATGTCCTGATGATTCATAAGGATTGCGTTCCGAAGGAGATTGGGGTATTGCACACAGAAATGCGATTTCCGCCCAGCTTAAATCCTCAACCGGTTTGTCAAAGTAATATCTCGCGGCACAAGCGATCCCGCGAATCCCGTTACCATAAGGAGCAATTCGTAAATAGTGAGAAAGGATTTCTTTTCGTGAATGTGTTGCAGTTAGAACAAGAGCAAAACAAGCTTCCTTTATTTTTTTAACATATGTTCTGGCTCCTGGATTTTGAAGGCGAGCAATCTGCATGGCGATCGTCGAGGCTCCGGATATCCGCTTTCCCTCAGATACATTCTGAACAACAGCACGAAGCAGTGCGAGTGTATCGACACCGGGATGATGAAAAAATCGTTTATCCTCAAGGAGAATGACGGTCTTGGTAATACGATCGGGAAGCACTGTTAATGGCCAATATCCCGACTCACTGTCTCCATCCTGTTTAATTTCACAGAGAAATTCCCCAGACCGATCCAGACACAATATTGACGGTTCAGGACATTGACATTCACATTCATTCACAAAACGGCTCAATTTTATCATCAATGTACATAAGATCAGAAATGTCAGAGTACTGATGGCTGCAATGTGTTTGGATTGGTGTGTCATGAGTTCAACATATCAGCTTATTTTATGATTATGGTTGCTCCCGCGGTTTGAGCTCTAACCCCTTGATTGTACATCATTTCGACTGTTGCAGGAGGTTGGATGAAATTACCCTGGAAATTTGCCCGGGTGCGGAAATAGAAGTCATATGTACCTTTCGGCAATAGGCTATAATAGAAAGAAATGGCATCATCATTATAGGTAGAATAAACAGGTTCCATCGTCAGGGATTCTGAGGGAACTGCCTCTGATCCGGAAATGCTTAGATTCGGATTCAGTGGCTCCATACCTGCAGCCAACGGGACGACAACAGCAACATATGTTCTATCTGACGGATTAATAACACGAATATGTTCTTCAATGATTGTCGACAGATCGATGGCAGCATTCTCGTCGATCGCCTCAACATCTATTTTTGAACTGGGTTTGCCGTTTTCATTTACTAAC
>JAFGJC010000222.1 GCA_016929305.1 candidate division CSSED10-310 bacterium
CCATAAAGCGGGATTTTATCCAATCAATTTTTAAAGTCAAATTACTCAAAATTATCGATCATTTACAATAACTCCGGGACATTTCTCACTAAGTTACATCTTAAGATATGATTTGCATGACTGCATTTAGTCCACCGGTTGATGCCAGTGTAGTATCCGGCTAACATCGATAAAATGACCATTCAAATGGGAATGCATGTTTAGAGCATTCAGATTTGAAGCAGATATCTTTGTTTCAACGTTTTCGGCTCCCGCATTATGCAAATATCTTAGAGACTCCACAATCATACCGATTCCGAGTTTTTTCCCCCTCCATTTTGAATCAATGGCATGTAAGTGCAGATAACCTTCTGTTCCATGATATTCCACAATTGAAAAACCGCAAACCGAATTTTGAAACTTTACGGTTAAAAGCTGTTGTGGATTATCAGGCTTAAGGCTGCGGCGAAGCCAGTCTTTATATCGTTGATCCGCTAATGATTTGGGAATGAAACAGTCCTGATGATAGCGACCATGCTGAAACAAACGTCCTGCCATTTCAATGAGAGTATCGAGTTCCTCAGGAAGTGCTTGCTCCAAAGAAAGATTTGCAGGAGTTTCTATTGAAAGATATTTTAAAGTCTCATAACGAATCTTATATGATAAGTCGATGAAACGAAAGCCGGCTCGTTGTAAAAAAAAAGAGATTTCAATTTGCTCGGCCGGAATGGAAGTTATGATTATCCGAGTCCTTTTTCTGTCTGAATAAACCTTTAATGCCTTCTCAAAAGAAGCAGTCTCATCACCTGATAAACTATCAAACAAAGGCTTCAGAACCGATACACCAAAACCAAAAGTTTCCGTATCCCATGGATTGATCGCGATCTCCCAGGATTTAAGATTATCACTTATAATCAGAGGCTCATACAGTAATTCAAACATTACTACCATCCAAAAGTAAAAAACTCATTCGGGTTGTTTTTTTATTTCCTTTACAATATAATCAGGGCGGTCCATAATCCTGGAATACATACGAGCCAGATATTCACCAAAAATGCCAAAGACAAAAAGCTGCACGCCGGAAAAAATGGAAATAACAGATGCCAGAAAAGGGAAACCCTGGACAGGGGTGCCTTGTCGCAGATATCGAATAAACACAAACAAAAATACGCCAATTCCGAACAGCGTAAACATGAAGCCAAGCAGGCTGGCCACTCGCAATGGCATTGTGCTGAATCCTGTCATCATATTCATTGCGTGGCTGAAGAGTTTCCGGAAATTATAATTCGAGACACCCACAGACCGCTCATTATGCTTTACATAAACAAAGGAAAAATGTGTCGTTGCCCAGGAAAGTAATACATCGATCGAAGGATGAGGAGCATGGTAGTTTTCAAAGGCATTTCTCAGGGACGTCCGAAAGATGCGAAAAGCGCTGACTTTCGGGGCAATACCGACATTCATCACACTGCGCAAAGCAAGTTTTGTTATCTGGGACGCGATATTTCTGGAAAAACCATGTTTCCCTTCTTCGGCGGAACCGTATACAACATCAAAACCTTCCTCTAATTTTTCCAGCAATTTGGGAATTTCTTCCGGCGGGTGCTGAAGGTCATCATCAATCGTTACAATCAGTTCATATTGCGCCATGCGAATACCCGCCAGCAGGGCGTTGTGCTGGCCATAATTCCGCATGAGATTGACCCCCTTGACGCGGGGGTAAGAATCCGCCAATTGACTGATGATGTGCCAACTTTCATCATGACTGCCGTCGTTCACAAAGATAATTTCAAAATTTTCAGAATGATTTTCAAGAACCTTGCAGAGTCTCTCCTGCAGTGTCTTAAGGCTTCCCTGACTGTTATACACCGGGACGACTATAGAAATTGTTGTTGGACGCATTATACCTTCCGCAAAGTTAACAACCTCATTTTATAAATAGCAGGCTCAAAGAATCGGATTTCAATAGTTGTTTTTGCCAATTATCGAACGGATTGAAACCGTAATTAATGTAGTTGGGCACAAAAACAATAAAAAGCCATCATCATTGTATATTAATGATTCATTCGCTGTCAAGAAGTAAGGAAAATGAGCCTCGATAATGCACTTATATTAATCTTGGATATATCGGATCCAAAATAAAGATTGCGACTCGGAATATATAAATTGCGTGCAGACTGGAAATCCTTGTTAACGTAAAAGGTGACTCATGGATGAGTCTCTTTTTTATATTGAAATCAAAACGCATCCAATATAACCTGTATAGGAAAGGAAAAGTGCGATTTTATACCATTATTGATATTTAAGCATCATCAACATAGAGTCGAAATGTCCTTTATGCAGAAAAATTAGAACAAATCCTTTAGTAAAGATGAAATTTTCTTGACAATATTATTGGACAGTGGTAAATTAAACCATATAAGAGATAATAGAAAAGAGGATTCCGGCAGGATTCACGGTTTGTAAGTTAATATTTTATATTCAAATTGCCATTATAACGTAGGATTTTTCATTTCCCGTGAGCACGCCTTAAGTCTTCGCCATTGTTGTGCGTATATCCGCCCGAGTGGGGCGGCGTAAAATGTCAAAATTCGCCTTCGGCGAAACGATTTGTTAATTGGTAGGATTTACACGGTCTTGAAGAAGCCCTGCGTGGGGGCAAAAAACGGCACTTATACGATTTTACTGGCCGAAGGTGATTGAAGTAAATCTTACCTGAAAGGAGATGTAAGAATGAGAAAGAAAGGTTTTACATTGATCGAGCTGTTGGTCGTAATTGCGATCATCGCGATGTTGATGGCGATCCTCATGCCGGCCTTAAGTAAGGTCAAAAAGATCGCCATGCGTGTTGTCTGCGGCACCAACCTGAAGGGTCTGGGCACCGCACAAACTGTGTATGCCAACGACTATGATGATGAATACACGGTTCAGGGGCAGGGGAACAGCAGCCTTACTTGGTCATATCAAACGACAAGCAATTTTGCAGAGCCTTCTGTACCTTGGAGCAGCCGGTCACAACTTACTGTGGGAGCAAGCCTTTATTTGCTTGTTCGTGAAGCGGATGTCAGCCCTAAATCGTTTGTTTGCCCGGCCAGTGACCAGCATGAATATGATGGATGGAATGCAAGTAACTACGACATTGTTGAATTATGGGACTTTGGTGCCTACATTCCAAACAACCCCATTTGGGGTAACGGTGGTCCTAAAAACTGTGTCAGTTATTCTTATCATGCTCCTTATAAAGGCGCTGCCGCCAGCGGCACGGGCACAGGCTCTAAAAGCAGTTTTGCAGCAAACGGAACCCTTTCGGCGGCATTTGCCGTAATGGCTGACAAAAACCCTTGGTTTGATCCGAAGATCCCCAATACGGGAGCAGCGGGCGCTAATGGGCAAAACTACAAGGATTATGTTGCCGGTATCGCCGATGACTGGACTACAGGTAACAATCCCGAGGATTGGCAGATTGATATCGCTAATGCCCAACCGCACGACCGTGACAGCCAAAACGTACTTTTTGCCGATGGTCATAGTGCAAATCTGGATCGTACGGATGTTGCTGTTAAGAATGATAATATTTATACTATTCATACTACTGCGACTA
>JAFGJC010000223.1 GCA_016929305.1 candidate division CSSED10-310 bacterium
AAGAACAACAATTTATTATTTATGAGCTATCTCTTTTTCATAACATTTGAAACTAACATGCAACCAAGGAGAAAAAACTGAAAATCAACTTAGAATTAAGGAGGTCAATTTGGGGTTGTCATTACGAGAAGGCATCTTCGATCGCGCACAGTATTTCCTGTAGATCCTTTCGCCCGGTTTTTAAAACTTTTTGACTCAAAAAATCACGGTGCAAACTTGGAATTGCTATCAGGTGCCCGTTACTTTCGTGTTTCAGTCGAACCGACAGTCTTTCGTTATGTGATTTCGGGTTATCCTTCGGGCTATTGAAACAGGGATTGATGATCAGGAGTGAGATTTTTTTCTGATCGAACAAGGATGCAGCCCGGATTGCCTTTTGATAGGCGGGTTCATCGAAAACATCCTCAAATTTACCGGTCAGAGGTTCCGGATAACAATCGCTAAGAAGAATCACAATCGTTTTTGAGCCGGGTTTCCGTCTTTTTTCGAGTTTTGCCATGTCCAGTGCTCTGAACAGACCGTCGGCGATGGGAGAATTTCCCTGGATGGCCAGCTCGGTCAATCCTTTGATAATCACTCGATAATTCCGTGTGGGATGATTTATTATCTTCGCTTTTATTCCCTGTATCGATATCAGACCAATTCTGTCATTGTGCCGGTTAAAGTATTCCCGCAGGGATTTCAGTATATTTGAAATTGCCTTTTTGAATGCGAAAGTGGATTGACTGACATCAACGGCCAGGAGCAATGTCAAGCTTTCATTTTCCTGGCGTGTCCACCCCACCAAATCATCGGTCTGGATCCGGAACTTTCGAGTCCGGCAATCATAATTTCCTGAATAAACTGATTTCAGTATCGTTTGGAAGGGAGCTAATATATTCTGCCTATTTCGGTATTTCACGATTGCGGTATTTCTGCCTGTTGACATTGAGGTAACACTGTTACGACGGGCATTGCCTCGAGCGCTCCGCTTAATTGTCCTTCGTTGCCTCTTTAAAAAATTGTGAAACAGTATCCGGACCGATGTTAATACCTCCCTTGGCGATTCGAAAATAAAATGAGGCGGCTCTTCGTTGTCTCGATTTTGAAAATTAGGCGGCTTCGTTTTCCATGGTTTCCTCATTTTGATATGCACCTCCTCAAGAAGCCCCTGAACATTCAAAATGGTGTTCCTGCGAACATTACCTCTGACACTGAATTGCAATGATTCACGCGAACCTTTCATCATGAAATATAGAACCTTGAATTTACTCAAAGAGTGGATGACCGCTTTCGGAATATTGAAACTGAAGTGCTGGGATTGAATTTCAAGTGGTAAAACGAGTCTGGAATGCTTCCGATGAAGATGAATCGGATCTATATCAGGTGATTCCCCGGGCTTATTCGCGGCACCTGTCAGGTGAGATTTTTGTTTTTTTTTCTTTCGATGGGGTTCGACGTATCATCGTCATCGAATTCCGATGAGATTTGGATGAAGTTATCCACTTTCTTGTTGATGCTGTTAATGGAAAACTTTACCGGTTGTTCGAACGAACCGGACTGTAACTCTTTAAAATTTCGTTTAAATGTTTTAATGATTTCATCTTCCCGGGGGGGTTCCAGCAATCCGCCATCTCGCGTCCGATGCATCATTGTCAGGATGCCGGACAGAACAATATCCTCCTCCCTGATTGTTTTCCGTCCGTCCAGCGCAGCGATTGTCTGGGACGTTTTGACAATGATGATATCCGGGCGTTGCCCGTCGACTTTCAAATCGCTGCAGGAGGTGGAAATCACACGTAAATGGGACGGCGATATGACAACATCAGGCAGAATTTCCCTGGCATTCGATATGGATTGCCTTAATACGTCATCCTCTTCCTTGAAAAGTTCGTAAAAGGCTTCAGGATTTTTGGAGAAGACAATATTGCGTTTGACAATTTCAATTCTCAATTCCGCGTTCATGATAGAGTTAACATGAACACTTAAAGGAAACCGGTCCAGAATTTGGGGCCTGAGTTCCCCTTCTTCCGGATTCATCGATCCGACTAAAACAAATTCCGCAGGATGAGATATGGAGAATCCCTCCCTTTCAACGGTATTCCAGTGTAATGCTGCAGCATCCAATATGTCGTCAACGATGTGATCGGGCAGCAGGTTGACTTCATCGATATAAAGTATGTTGCGATTCGCTTCACCCAGCACGCCGACTTGTATTTGCTTTTTTCCTTCTTTCAGTAATCTCTCTATTTCAATACTCCCAATAAGCCTGTCTTCTGAACAACTCAATGGCAGATTAACAATCTTCATTTGTTTGGAGGTCGTTTCCAGGATGTTCTTTTCCATGCAGAAGGTACACAGTTTTTCCCGGGTACCCGGATCGCAGTTGAAGAGGCATTCTTTTACAACAGTCAACTCAGGTAAAATGGATTCAACAGACCGGACGATGGTGCTTTTGCCGGTTCCTTTTACACCGGTTACCAGGAGTCCGCCAATATCAGGATTAACAATATTGGCCAGATATGCTGTCTTGAATTTTTCCTGTCCGATAATTGCTGAAAATGGATAATTTCTCATGAATACATCAATATCCTGATCAAACCTTTTAAATATACAGTTTAAAATATATCTGACTATTTTGTGAATTGCAAAAAGCGAGATCCCATCCAAAACGATACACGCGTCCGATGGGTGCATTGTGAGTGCATCATTTTCCTGAAATGCATGTAAAGACACTTCAATTCCGGACTATCCGGGATTTTCGATACAATCGAATCTCAGCTTGTCCTCCGTAGCCACGCCAAGAGCGTGGCGGAGGGGGATCCCCGCCTGACCCGCCGTAGCTTCATGCGTAGGCGGTCCATTTTTTTGTACCTGGAAAATTGGAATGATGGGTGCGATTGGACTTCTCTATCATTTCAGAAGACTGCGAAGGTATCTCAAATCATCCAGATCTTTGGGCCGGTTGGCGCAGGATTTGTTCTTTACAAGGTCAGATAATCCAATCA
>JAFGJC010000224.1 GCA_016929305.1 candidate division CSSED10-310 bacterium
AGGACAGATCCGCGCCCGATAAATCGACACCCTTCAAAGATTCTCCCTGATTTATTTTTACTAATATTTCTTCCCGAGATAATGCCGCCATTATAACCTCCCTTCCTTAATAGCTTTGAATGGCTTCTTCAACTGATTCATAGATCGAGAAAACCGTGTCCAGTTTTGTAATCTCCAAAGGGCGACGGACTCTTTCCGACACGTTCGCCAGGCGTAAATCGCCGCCGCTGCTTCTGAGGGTGGTTAGTCCGCTGATGAGCATGCCCAGTCCGGAACTGTTCATCCATGTCGCTTTTTTCATGTCCACAATGATGTCGACAATATCATCTTCAATCGATTTGAATATGATATCCTTGAAATCATCCGCTTCAGCGCCGCCCATAATCTCACCTTCAATTTCGATCAAAAACGTGTTACCAACTTTTTTTGTGTTCCAATTCATTTATACGTTCCTCCTGAAATCAACTTATCCACTATATTTATCTATGTTTACTTATATCCGTGTCCGGGTTTTTACTCGTATCGCAGCGCCGTGATGGGATTCAGGCGCGATGCCTTTACCGCTGGATAGATTCCGAAAAACATACCCACAATGGTGCAGAATCCGATACCCAGGAAAACGGACCAGAGTGGGATAGCTGTGGGAAGCGGTGTTGCGATACCTATCAACAATCCCACGAGAGCCCCTAAAACGATCCCCATTACGCCGCCGATATTGCTCAAAATAACAGCTTCTGTCATGAACTGCCATAAAATATCGGATTGTTTTGCGCCGACCGATTTTCTGATGCCGATCTCCTTTGTGCGTTCAGTGACAGAGACCAGCATGATATTCATGATACCGATTCCACCGACAAGCAGAGATATGAGCGCGATCCCGATAGCCGCAACTTTCACATATTTTGAGAGGTCATTGAATGTATTGACCAATGATTCGCTGGTAAAAATCTCAAAATCATTCGGTTTACCAGGCGGTACTTTACGTTGCGTGCGCAGAATCCCGATAGTTTGTTCTTTCGCCTCTTCGAGCGCTTCGACACTTTTTGCCTGCACAGTAATGTTCAGGCTCCGTTTATCGCCATAATATTTATGACAGGTGGTGATAGGGATGACGGCGAAATTATCTTTACTTTGCCCGAATGAGCTTCCCTGCTCCTCCAATGTGCCGATAACTTTATATTTATGTTCGTCTACGCGGACATCGTTTCCAATAGCACTGGAGTGCGGAAAGAGCATCTCAACAATATCCAGACCAATAACTATCACATTGCGCCGGAGATCTACATCTTCGGTTGTGATAAACCGGCCTTCTCCAACAAAATAGCCGTTTGCGGTTTGAAATTCGGGTGTTGCACCTGCCATAATAACATTGGGATTGGTCTTTTTTTCCTTGAAACGGACAATCCGCCCAAACTGCCAATCCTCAGGGCCCACTGCTTTCACAGCGGGAGCGTTCCTGATAGCTTCCGCCTGCTCCAGCGTCAATCGTTTTCGGTTCCGGTACTTTTCATCCAGTCTGCCGAATTGAACTGCCGGATCCTTCTGTACCTGAAAGGTATTGGACCCCAAGACGGACAGTTCCTGCACCATGAAATTCTGCAATCCCTGGACAATGGACATCATGCCGATGATGGTCGTAACGCCAATGATAATTCCCAGGGTGGTCAGAATGGACCGCATTTTATTTGCGCGCATGGCATCCAGCGCAACGGTCAGGCTCTCATTTATCTGCATAATGTCATTTCAAAAAAATATTATTATATGATTATTCATACCGTAGTGCGATGATTGGATCCATTTTAGATGCTTTATAGGCAGGGAAAATGCCGAAAAAAATACCCACCGTAGCGATAAAACTGACACCAATGATAATTGAAATCGGCGAAACAGAAGCCGATAGAAACGTTGTGCTTGCCAATACTTTTGCGATGATAAAACCAAGCAATATACCGATAATACCTCCGATGGCGCTAACCATGACGGATTCGACCAGGAATTGCCAGAGAATATCTTTGCTTCTTGCACCGATGGCTTTCCGAATGCCGATTTCTCTAGTCCTTTCGGTAACGGAGACCAGCATGATATTCATGATGCCTATCCCACCGACGATCAGAGAGATGGCTCCCACTCCAAATGCCACGGCGTACAGCGCTGTCGTCAAACTTTTGTAGAGATCGGCGATAACATCCTGCTGATTAATGGCAAAATCATTCTCTTTCATTGCTGGTACTTTGCGAACTCTGCGAAGAATCCCGGTGAGTTCATCTTTTGCCTCTTCCACTAGTTCGGGATCAGCCACTTTCACCTCTATAGTGACCCATCGCCGTGAGCCGTAAAGTTTCTGGAAAACCCCGATGGGGATAATGACCCTTGAATCCAGATTTACGTCCAGGATATTACCGCGTTTTTCCAACACGCCCACCACTCTGAATTTGGTCTGTCCGATGACGATCCTTCTGCTCAATGGGTTTACTTTATCGAAGAGCTTTTCTGCGACTTCGCTGCCGATAAGGCAGACATGACGCCGGTGATCTACATCCAAAGACGTTAACGGACGACCAAGTTCAGGAGATATGTTGGAGGTGATAATAACATCCTCTGTACTTCCATACACAATCACATTATTCAGTTTTTCACTTCCATATTTAACTGTTCTGCGAGCAGCCATGGTAGGCGCCACGGCTCTGGCATAGGTAGATTGCTGCTTTACTGCCTCCGCTTCTTTGAGTGTAATGTCTTTTCGATGAAGAGATTGCAGCCAGTCGTCATGAGAACCCCATGCGAACTTCTGTATATAGAGCACATCAGATCCCAGTGCGGAAATGGATGTATAAAATGCGTTGTTTAAACCAACAATGATAGAGTGTATCGCAATCACTGTGGTAATACCGATGACAATACCCAGGGTTGTCAAGAATGCGCGCATTTTATTGGCGCGAAGAGCGACGATGGCAATTTTAAATCCTTCCCAGAGTTCTATCAAGAATCTCATAAAAGCGTCCTGTCTAATTATTCAAGTGCTTCATCACGCTCGATCAAACCATCGCGCAACCTGACGATGCGGTTTGTATGTTCCGCAATGTATTCTTCATGCGTAACTAAAATGATTGTATTTCCCGATTCATGCAAGTTCTCGAAAATCTCCATAATTTCTTCGCCTGTTCGCGTGTCCAGGTTGCCCGTGGGCTCATCCGCCAGAATGATTTTGGGGTTGTTGACAAGCGCCCTGGCGATTGCAACACGCTGACGCTGACCACCGGATAGCTCATTCGGTTTGTGATGCATACGGTCAGCAAGTCCCACACGGTCCAGTGCGCTGGATGCCAATTCCTTGCGTTTAGATGATGGTGAGCCGTTGTATATCAATGGAAGTTCCACATTATGAAGCGCACTGGCTCGCGGCAAGAGATTGAACGTCTGAAAGACGAATCCAATCTCGCGATTTCTGATCTCCGCGAGTTGATTGTCATTCATATCGCTCACCGCATGGCCGGTGAATAGATAGCTCCCCGATGACGGTGTGTCGAGACAACCCAATATATTCATCAGGGTTGAT
>JAFGJC010000225.1 GCA_016929305.1 candidate division CSSED10-310 bacterium
ACGATCTCTCCGCCAACCTGGTCTCCCGGAGGCGGCGGATTGTTGCCGTCACGCACGAATAGTTCCGCAGCAACAAAAATTGCCCCTGACCATTCGCCTGTCGCGTGAGCATGCATTCCGACTTGAATTTCTTCAAAGGTAATCGGTCCCTGGTCGCTTAAAATGATGGTATCTTCGGTAACCTGCACGGGAACCGTCTCACCGCCGGCATCCTGACAACCGATAAACACCATACGGGCAATCGGATCAATCTCGACAACTCTTCCCTGAACCATGTCGCCAGGTGGATTCGGATTGGTTTCAATGTAAATTTCATTTGCTATAAATACTTCATTTTGAAATTCACCTGTGCAGAAAGCAAAATCACCGAGCTGAATCTGTTCAAAGGGAATCAATTCACCATCGGGACCATAAATCATGGTTTCATCCGTAACTTGAACCGTTGTCAGACGCGGACCATGATTCCATCGGGAAGCAACCGTCAGTTGATGATTCTCGGCATCAATTTCTACAACCGCACCCATAATTTCAGTTGGCCATGGATGGTTGCACTCCGTAGTAAAGGAACGCAATTCACTCCAGCCGACTGGGTCCGTTCCGAATTCCGTTATCATCCCGACTTTCCAATAGTAGGTTCCATCGGGAAGCAATTGCCACAAGAATCCTGGCACTGAAAACTGATTCATTTCAGCGGGGAGAGGAACGATCATTTCCTGACCTTCATTCAGATAAAATGCAAACGCATACGCGACAAACTCGAAATCATCCGGTGCCTGCCAGGCAAATACCGTTTCAGCTTCGCAATCCAACACGGCACCGTCATCAGGTGAAATCAGGGTTACCGATGGCGAGGATGTGGGATCCGAAATCGTAAAAACAAATGCCTTGATCGGACTAACAAACCCATGTTTATCCATGGCAGCCACTGAAAGAGTTAATGTTGTTGCGGGAGCTGTTTCCGGCATTTGATAGGATATCTGATATCGGCCCGGAATATCGCTTTTGGGAAGCGTCATCAGAAGCTCGTTATTGTAAAGAAGACCGACCATATCGATATTAGTCAATCCATCAGCATCCGCAACATTTGCGTAGAGTGTGAAGTCTTCACCAGGTTTCACATTAACCGGATCAACACCACAACTCACAACGTAAGGTGCTGATGCTCCAAGAACATTGCCTGAGACAAGCATCAGGGCGAACATGAGAATCAAAAATCGTTTCATAAAGCCACCTCCTAAAAAAAGCTGTTGAAATTCACTCGCTCGCTCTACAAGCAATTTCAATGCCAAGGTTCCTAAGCAATTATAATCTGAGCTTTCAGGACAAAATTAGCATCTACCTGGATTATAGTGCTCCATACCGATTGACTCATTTTGAGACAGGTTTTTATCAGCGGGACACTGCTGTATCGCTAATGACAACATCTCGGCGCACGGTGGAGACATTACCCGCTGAATCATAGGCTTCAATAAAAATCTCCTGCTGGCCAGGTTCATCGAACTCCACAAGCACGCGGAAGGAACCGTCTTCAAACACATCTTCTTTCTGTTCATTGACATACAGACTGACATTCGGTTCCGTTTTACCCTGAATGTCCACGATATGCCCCAGCAAATTGACAATATCTATTTTGATCGTCGGTGGAGTGAGATCTTTTTGATCTGCTTTGAGGTCTTCGATGAATGCAAGCCGAAAGGAGTTGAACGGACTTGGTTCGGAAGATAAATCTGTTTCATTGATTGAACTCACACGCCAGTAGTAATTTCCCGCGCTAAGGCCGCTAAGTGTCACTCGATTGTCATCGATCACTTTTTCTTTTACGAGGTCATAAAAATAATAATCCATGGCCAGTTCAATCTTATATGAAGTGGCTTGATCAATTCGTGTCCATCGGAACAGGATTTCATCCGTCTCGTTCATTATGGAAAGAAGTTGGACATTTGCGGGGTAAATCAATCGAGGTGGCATGGGAATGGATAGAGCCGTGAGTGATTTCTTACTTGCTGCTTCCCTGGGATCGAGTACCACAGCCTGACGGCTGGTTAACGCCAGTTGCCTGTCACCTGACAGAATATCAACCTGTCCCATGAACACCTTCACGACACTCTGCTCCGATTCGTTGACGGAAATGGAGAGTGTCGATTCTTCTTCCACCATGGCTTGCGATTCATCCGGCATCGTGATCAAAAACTGTGATCCCATAACTCGAGGTTGCGATATTTGCGCTTCAATTTCACTGACACCCAATTCAATATTCGATCGTTTTGCCTGCGTTATCTCATCCTCCGCGAGTGTACGAATCATGATCAGTGATTCCGCTTTCATATGAATAATGCTGTTATCGTCAAACTTGAGTTTTGCGGTTGACGCGCGCTGTGTTCTTATGCGGGTGCCGCTTTGGACGACCAGATCGATCACTGCGGTTTCCCAATCCGCTTTCCCCGGTTTTAAAACCTCCACCACACCTCTTATTTCCTTAATGACTGCGTATCTTCCTTTTATTCTTGCTCCCTCGGATTTATAGGATGCCAAAAGATACTCAAGCTGACTCACCGCATCTTCTGCATTACGCCGGGCGCTTTTAAAATCCGATACGGACAAGTAGTTATTTGCTTTGGCTACGAGTGTTCGTGAGGGATTGACTTCATTGGCAGGCAACCGTTCTTTTTCGGCCTGCTGAATCAATATTTCTGCTTGTTCAATCAAAGATTCAGCCTTGAGTTTGTTTTGAGTATCGAGATATCCGGTGCCATAAATCAACGCTAAAATCAAACCGAAAGCTGCAACAATCGCCGCTATGCCGATGACAAGATAAGATGTTGGGATGGTAATAATAAACCAGCGAAATTGTCGTTTGGCCATGATTTATTCTCGCATGATTAGAACAGTTTGACAAATATCATCGAACACGAGCAGAAAAGCATCAACAACAGCGGGATCGTATCTGGTACCGCGCCATTCACTGATCTGATCCCGGGTATGTTCGAAGGAGTGGGTTTCCTGGTAGGGTCTGTCCGATGTCATGGCATCGAAAGTGTC
This sequence comes from candidate division CSSED10-310 bacterium, assembly GCA_016929305.1. Lineage (GTDB taxonomy): Bacteria > CSSED10-310 > CSSED10-310 > CSSED10-310 > JAFGJC01 > JAFGJC01. The sequence continues at coordinate 3,040 of JAFGJC010000225.1, forward strand.
TGCCACGGCGATAATCCTGCCATAAACCGATATTTCTTCGCCTTTCAGTCCCTCCGGATAACCGGTTCCATCCCATCTTTCATGATGGTGTAGCATTCCATTGATCATATTACCCAACTGGGGAATAGGTTTCATGATCAGTGCGCCGAGTTTGGGATGTTCTTTCAGCACATTTAATTCCTCTTCGGTAACCATTCCCGGTTTTTTAAGTATGGCATCATCGATGCCTATTTTGCCGATATCATGCATCATCGCCGAAATTTCAAGCTCTTCCATTTGATCCTTTGGCAAATCCAACTGCTTTCCGATCAAAAGACTGATCGTAGTCACGCGACGTGAATGACCTCTCGTATACGGATCCTTGGCATCAATAGCGGCTGTCAGCGATTCCACCGAACCTTTGAAAAGCTCTCGAAGATTTTTCACATTTTTTTCCAGATCCACTGTGTATTTCTCTATCGCCTGACTCATGTAATTCAACGTCAGCGCCAGTTGTTCTATTTCCGGAGAGCTTTTTACAGAAAAGCGTTTTGAGAAATCACCTTTTGCTATCTCAATAGCTCCATTAGCAATTTCTCTTATGGGAGATGTGATTCGCACGGCCAGCAGTGCACCCATTCCGATTGCGAGTATCGCTGCAGACAAGACACCGATCAGAGTGGCCATTTGGAGACGACCCATGGTTTGATCCGCCTGATATTTTATTTCGTTGAGAGTGCTGAAAGCATTCACTTGGAGCCTTTCCGTGACAACTCCCCATCGAAGGTCTCCCACAGGTGCATATGCGCCTTGAACATCCCGGCCGCTCTTGTCCTTATAGGGAATAGAACCGGCGGTTATTCTGGGGATGAGATAGTTTTTGACAATCTCCAGATCTCGCATATCCTCCCGTTCCAGCACCCGGTTACGATCAACATGACCCACCAGCTTTCCTTCAGAATCAACAACATAAATGATGCCGGGATTTATTTTATTGGCTGATTCCGTTAACTTCTGAATTCTTTCCAGATCAATCTGCATGTAAAGTGCACCCATTGCTTTTCCGGTATCTGATAAAATCGGCATGGAAATAACCATGGCCAATTCTTCCAACTCCTCCAATACAAATGGTTCTGAAAATGCAACTTCACCCGCCATCGTTCTTTGAAAAAGTACCGGATCTGAAAGCATTCCCTGCAGTTGATTGGAAATAACGGTACCTTCCCTGTTAACACTCCTCACTTGATCTTCAATGCTTCGAATCACTATGCAATCAATATCTCTATTGATCGAAATGAAATTATAAAGAAGGCGGTTTTTTTCGGATGCACTCAAAAAAGAGGCTGATGCGAGTTGACCCATGATAACACCCTGATTTTTGAGTTCAGAAAGTACCGTGTCAATCTGATCCGCCAGACGACCTGCTTCACTCGCCTGTTCAATTAACAGATGCCGATGCAGCAAACTGTAGTTGAATTCCAGAAAACTCTTCAGAAAAGGAACGTAATTATTGTAAAATAAACCATATGTTATCAAAATCAGAGGTAAAATTGATACGATCACCATCCACAGGATCAACTGGCTTCGCAAATCAAACTTCGGCAGTTCAAATTTCATGGATAAAGCCTTTAGATTTCATTTTTTTTATTCATACATAAGACTTTATTCCTGATTCGTTTTGCATGATACAATGCCTGATCAGCCATCTTTGCCAATTCATCAAAACTGTGCGCCTGGTCCGGATATAAGGCAACACCCACACTTACCGTTAGGTGAATGTCCAAGCCCTGGTCTTGCAGAAACGTGTGATTCTCGATAGTGGAACGGATTATTTCGGCTAATCGCATGGCATCATCCTGATGGGCAGCGGGCATGATCACCCAGAATTCATCTCCGCCATATCTGCCGATAATCACATCTCCGGAGGAGATTTCTTCGAGTAATTGCCCGATCTCTTTTAATGTCTGTCTTCCCATTAAATGACCGTGCCTGTCATTAATCCGCTTGAAATGATCAAGATCCAGAAACAGATATGCCAGTGACTGACCGCTTTCCTTGGCATGCTGCATCTGATCGTTAAGAAGTTTTACGAGTGTCCGCTGATTATACAAACCAGTCAATTCATCGCGCTGCGATAATTGGGCAACTTTCCGATACAGCAATGCATTTTCAATGGAGACTGCAGCCAAATCGACAAAAACACGCACATCTTCAATGTCATCTACCGTAAACTGCTGACCTCCGATTTTATTGATAAATTCGATAGCACCAAGCACTTTGCTTTTTGCAATCAACGGTAGACATAGTATAGACCTCGACTCAAAACCCACATCGCGATCCACTTCCTTGAAATGCCGGGTATCTTTTGATGTGTCCGCAACGATCAAGGGTTCTCCGTGTTGCGCGACCCAGCCGATAACGCCCGTTCCCTGCGGTAACCGCATACCCCTGACCTGACCTCCAAAATCACCGCGTGCTGCTTCAAATACCAAATCACCCGTCTCCGGATCTGTTAAACCCAATGACCATGCCTCCGATTTAAGCAATCCACCAGCAATGTTCATGATTGATGTCAACACCTGATTCAATTCCAGAGATGACGCTATGGCTCGGCCAACCTTCACAAACATTTCAAGCTGTTCTTCGATCACATTAATGCGTTTGCGTGTTTCGGAGATCGAACACTCAATTTTACTCACTTCATTTGCATTTGATAAGGCAAGTTGAAGAAACATGGGATCCGCAGGCAACTGTATGATCGATTCAAAAATATGCGGTTCGCTGACCAGCCATTCCGATGGTTTGCTGTCCTCGACGATACCCACAATGGCATGCAGCGGATGACCTTTTTTGAATTTCTCCAGTTGCTTAAGAACACCCGGCGAAAAACTCTGTGCACTGACGATGACCACATTGCGCTGACCCGATGGTTCCAAATGGAGTTCATCCGGATTGCATATTCGAAATTCAATTTTAGCAGCTTTCAGAACATTCTGGATCTGCTCCGAAAATAAAGGCTCGAAAATCGACAACACATATTTTTCACGCATATCACATGCTCCGGTCGCTTTATTCTTTTGATTCGGTTAATCGCTGCATATCTTCCTGAAAACCCGTAACTGTTTTAGATTATCACATTAGGATTTGGCTTCCCAGTTCGAAATACGACGACATCCTGCAATTCCTTCTATCCGCTTATTTTACCGAAAATCGA
>JAFGJC010000226.1 GCA_016929305.1 candidate division CSSED10-310 bacterium
ATGTAATCATAAATAAAATTAAACATTTATCTCAAAGTCACCGATATATAAAAAAAGAAGATTTCTTTCACATATTGAGGGGTGGGTATATGAAATTATTTATATTTTTATTCATCGTGGCCGGACTTTTGCAATTCTCCTGCAAAAACGAGTTCCAAATCGGAGACGTCAAGCAAACAATTGACAAATCACTCGGAACATCTGTCAGCTATAATTTCCCCGGCGACGAAATCTTTAGAAAGGAAACCTTGGATGATAAACTCAAATCGTACTCTCAGACGATTGACTATGAAACCCTGTTAACAGATAATCCCAAGTATATCAAACAACGAATCAATCAGCTTAAAATTGGGGAGACACAGGCGAAGGTCGATTTGGTGATATCGGTCGATACATCCGGATCCATGTCAACTGAAATCGTTGCGCTTAAAACAAATCTTCAAAAATTCATTGAAATTGTTGCCGGATGCCAGGATGTCAGCGGCAGTCTTGTCTGCGATAGCCAGAAATCCATCGATTTACATCTGAGGTTTACTCATGCCACTGGGAACAGCAGCAAAACACCCGGAACTCACTATGTCAGCCGCTGTTTTGTTTTTCCCGGAACGAATATCAACACTGAAATGACTGCGGCAAAAAACTACATAACCTCTTTGAGTACTAGTGAAGATGGTGAGAGCCCTATTTACTGGGCCATCCAAACCTTTAAGGAAGACCAAGCGGGAGGAACGAATCCAAGTGATTATACCCTGGATATGTTAGATACAGCACAGTGCTTTCGGGATGATGCCTATAAGTATCTCTTTGCCATGACCGATGAGGATGAGCATGAACCCTGGGATAGCAGTTCAGGAACTGAACCCTTAAACAATCGTGATCCAGCGGAATATATTGATTATCTCCACAACAATAGTATTAGCCTCTATACCGTAGTCCATGATACAGCGAGCTATATCTTGCTTAGTATCATTCCTACTATGCAAGCCGCTCAACTGGTCAATGTGCAGAGATATACTTTCCCAGGCTCTGACTCTGAATTGGCCACCCAACTCGAAAATTTCGGCCGTGACATCATTGAAACCGTCGCCGGATATGCCATTGATACTGATCCCGTGGAACCCGAGTCACTGACGGTTTTTATTGAGGGAAATCCCATTACCCAGGGAACCGACTATACTGTAACATCAGACCATACGATGATACAGATTAATGATACGCTTTTGCGTACTCTGAATAAAGACGATGACCTCACCATTAAATATTTAAAACCGGATGACTTCACCGTAAGAGTCAGCACTGTGAATGGCGATGGTCGCGATCTGGGTCATGTCTTTAAAACCCGTATTAACGTTTGTTCCACGTTAATTGATCCTCCCGGATCTGGCGCGGGAAGCGGAACCTGCCCCGGAAGCGGATCAGGATCCTCAGTCACCCTTCAAGATTGTGCTGTCATTACCAGCCCATCTGGGGAAAACGTGGATGAACTCAACCTCTGGAACTGTATTAAGAACACCAACATGAGTGCTGAAAACAAACTCGGTTTCTGGAGCCTGGCGGTGCATTTTCTTCGTGATAAACTCTATTTACCCATTGGGAACAATCCCCCGGCAGAGAAAAGCGATATCAATTTTACCCGAAACTCCATTCCTGAAACTACCTATAATATCATAGAGGAAAATGGCGAGAAGCTCATCCAACTCAACCATAGCAGTATTAGCTATGAGGTTGGGGATACGATCAGAGCAGCCTACGTAGATGAAAATGCGCTGAGTTGTGATCTTTATGAGGGAACGTTTAACCAGACAGACAGCTGTGTGGAACTTACGACTCCTATTGGGATTAAAACGGTTCAATACGGAACTATTTTCAGAGGAAGTTTTCAGGGTAACGAAGTCAGTTGTTACCGTACGGAAAGAACAACACTCAAAGGATCTCAAACGTCAAAAGATATCCTTGTTCTGGAAGATTGTGAGGGACAAATTGCAGCGAAACAGTCGCGGGTTGTCTATGTCGCTTATTATTCTGCAACAGAAGATGATTTCATTTTTGATCTACCCGAAAATGCGATTGGCGAAGACATGAAAGTGGAGGGTCTTGTGGGCATTGAAGCTCTGGATATTTCCGACAAGATACGCTTTGCCGTCAATCTTGATCTTTTGGGAAAGGGATTTAATGTGACCTATATTAAAGAAGACGAGCTGACCATCCATCTCGATGTCAAACCAAGTGAAAATCTCGATGAGTTTGTCGTCTTATGGAATGATTATCGCATGAAAACGGATGAATATACATTAAAATTAACAAAACCCTATGCGGTTATTTTACAGAATAAGGAACGCTTCCGTTATGGTGATATCATCCATATTTCGTATTACTAAGTATTTTTGATTGATTGTTTGTTGTTGGGGAGAGGGACATGAGAATTATTTTTATCATAATGGCTATCGGGGCACTGTTTGTTGTGTCATGTAAAAATGAAATTCATATCAAAGACATTCGACATGATGTTACAAAAATGCTCGGACAATCCGTAACCTATAAGTTTCCGGATGACGAATTTTTAAAGAAAATCACTCTCGATGACAATCTCAAGGTCCATTCAAAAACCGTTGCCTATGAAACCCTGAGATCACCCAACCCCTTCGTCATTAAACAAAGAGTAACAAACTATACGATTGCTGAAGAAAATCCAACCGTGGATCTCGTCATTTCAGTCGACACTTCCCCCTCTATGTCAGAGGAACAGTCTGCTCTCGCGCAGAATCTCAATGAGTTTATTCATCTTGTGGCAGGCTATAAAAAAGTAGGAAACAGCTGGATTCCCGATACGGATTACAAACCCATTAATCTCAATCTTCGTTTTACCCATGCAAAAACAAGTGCGAGTGAGGCTGAAGTCCATTATATCAGTCGCTGTTTTCGGTTTATGGAAAATGATCTTGATACTGAGATTAATGCCGCAACCCAGTATATCAATGGAGGACCTTCTCCGATTGTTGGTTTTAATATTAACGAGGAAGGTGAAAGTCCGGTTTTCTGGGGACTCAAAACCTTTGATGAAGACCTGATATGGAATGATTCAAATAAAAACCGAACCTCCTACAATAACATTCCATATATCGTTAACATCCCCAGCGATTCCAAACGCTGTTTCCGTGACAACTCACACAAGTTCTTATTTGCCATGACTGACGAGGATGAACACAGGCCCTTCCAATCTAGTTGCGCCAATGGTAAAATCACCAATTATAGAGAGAATTATAAAAACGCCCTACTTCAGTCCCATGGAGGTATCTATCTCCATGGTGTTATATCATGGAGTGATATACTCAATGAGTGTCGAAATACAACTATCACGTCTCCGGAAGAAGTTGCCGCTGCCAATGCCCCTGAGGATTTGGAATGGCTTGTGAATGCCGTGGGTGGCAAATCCCATTCATTGCATTCAACGAGCCTGGACCAAACCTTGAAAACATTTGCCGATGATATCAAGGATATCGTTTATCATTACTCGATTGACAAGGAGAGAGAGGCAGTCGATGCCAATTCTCTGCTTGTCTATATTAATGATCAATTAATGGAACAAGGCACGGCATATTCTCTGACGAGCGATCAAAAGTCCATCGAATTCGTCAAAAGTGTGCTTGATAATGAAATTGCCGGACAAGCAAACAACAGCTTGAAAATTAAGTATTTAAAGCCGGAAGACATGATCGTTCAAATTCCCTATATTGATACGTCAGGTAGGGATCTGGGACATATTTTAAAAACCAATATTGATATCTGTTATAAGATTTCCAATGGTTCTGGAGCAGGTTCCGGTTCCTGTATCGGAGCGGGATCCGGTTCATCTCTTTCAAAGATTGGATTGGATTGTGCAAACATCACCCGTCCAGCAGGAGAGAGCTACGATGAATTAAATCTGTGGAACTGCATCAAGGATTTTGATATGGACCTTGGAGGACAAACCGTATCTTGGGATCTAACCATCCGCTATCTCAGAAACCAGCTTCAACTTTCTATCAGCCGTGGGGCCCCCGCTAATAAGGATGAAATCAAGGTGGTTCACAACACGGAATCCATCCTGAACTTTAATATCCTTGATATCAATCAAAGCAAGTTTGTTCAGGTATCCTACAGCGACATCCCGTACAAAATTGGAGACATCTTCCAGGCAAGCTATATTGACGAAAACACCCTGAAATGCAGCGCCTATGAAGGAAGTTTTAATCCCTATTCCGTTTGTGAAGAACTTATCTCTCCCATACTCATTTCAACAGTAAAATATGGAAGTAACCGAACCAATGTAGCGACCCATGGAACTATAGTCAGTTGCTATAAGGTAGAAACCCTGAAGATCAGTGGCAGCAATAATTATAAAAATGTGCTCGTGCTTGAAGACTGTGAAGGACAACTCGCCAACAAATCCCATCGTGTTATTTATTATGAATATCTCTCCGGGACTCCGGAAGACTTTGTTTTTGACGTTCCCGAAAATACAACAGGAAGCAATATTCAAATATCGGGGCTGGGGGATATCCAGGTTCTTAACATCACTGATAAAATCAGTTTTCCCATCAACTCGGATTATGTGGGAAAGAGCTTTGATGTGCTTTATATCGAAGAAGATGAAATGACGATTCCGCTTTCCATTAAGCCGAAGGATGATCTTGATGAGTTTAAGGTCATTTGGAATGATTATCTCATGAGATCCGATGAATATACGATTAAGCTCACAAATCCTTATGCTGTTATACTAAACCATAAGGAACGATTTCATTATGGTGATAAGATAACGATATCGTATTATTAGAATTTTTCATTTTTGCAGAGTGAAGTATTCCTAAACTTTTTTCTAAATATTCCGATATTTTTTAAATGATAAATCAGATTTTGCAATTTTTATCAGTACCAAGCCATTTGTATGTCGTCGTTGGTGGGCTTCTATGGATTTTTACTGTGATTGCCACCATGATTATTACCCGTGCATTCCAATTGATTCATAAGCCTTCTCAACAGCATCATGAATCCACGACTCTCGATATCCAAAGACCACGAAGAAAAGACATTCGAAAGTATAAAGCTCTAATTAAACGGCTTAAAAAACAATTAACGGTATCTGAAAAAATGGTCAAAACACAGACCAGGAGAAATGAGGTCATTACGAATCAACAAAAGACCCATGAGCGGTATACGGAAGACATCAAAGAAATTGAACAGGAAATGCATGAATCGATTGAAAAATTAAAGGTCACGGACAAATATGAAGCCCCAATCAAATCGATCCTGGAAACCCTCAAAATCCAGGAATCAGAAAATGAGGCATTAGCAGACAATCTGGATTTAAACGACCCTGAACAGGAAAAATTAATGGTCTGTCATGAGCAGTTACTGAAACTCAACAAAGAACTCCAGGAAAAGCATGAAAAAATCCTCCAATCCATGCCCGAAACGGATGAAGAGGTAGAATGTTTTAAGACCAATATGGAAAGCATCCTGAGAGAAAACGGCCACTTGCTTCGAGAAGTATATGAACTTCGAGAAAAAGTGGCAGGTTACGAGAATCAAGACCATTCAGAGAATGATTCACATAAAGAAAAGAATCGTCCTCAACATAACAAAATAGATAAACGGTCTGCCGAAAAGAAGCGTTTTGAAGTGGAAGAAAACAAACTCATCAAAATGCTCAGAGAGGGAGTGATTGACAAAAAGAAATTCAAGGAAGAAAGCGCTAAGCTCAAAAAGGAAAGAAAAATCTTGGAGAAAGATGAAAAGAAGCTGAAACATCACAGTTCCGATAATATTCCCCAAACAAATGAATCAGAAACTGAACATAGAATAA
>JAFGJC010000227.1 GCA_016929305.1 candidate division CSSED10-310 bacterium
AAAATTCCGGTTGATTTTCCAGCTTGTCCAGAACTGCGTCCGAAAGCGGAAAAAACGATTCAAATCCTGGATGCCATCATCGTAGTCGGTAATATTCTCAAATTCGACATATCTCACTCGGTGTTGAAATCCAAATGACATACTGCAGTTTGCAGCATTTGCTGACGCGAATAACCCGCAGCTCGTGGAATAGATAAGTAGAGTTATTACACTATAGATATATACCTTCATCGGTCGGAAAACTCCTTTCCAGAAAAAGAGTGTATCAGTATATTTCAGTGAGCACATTAAAAAAGATTGGATTTAGAGTTGAAAAATAGGCAGTTTACGAATAGAAACATGAAGGAAAATCCGTCACCGGGAGGTTTAAATGCTGATCAAATCTTTGGTAATTATTGTCTATTCACTATTGATAATTGTTTTCGGTCTGATTGGATTAAAACGCACGCGTACATTTTCTGATTTCTTCCTTGGCGGGGGAAAGGTCGGTCCCTGGATGACGGCTTTCACCTATGGTACTGCGTATTTTTCAGCAGTTTTGTTTATCGGTTTTGCAGGGAAAATCGGTTGGGATTTCGGCTACTCGGGTTTATGGATTGCAATTGGAAATACCTTTATCGGTGTTCTGCTTGTTTGGTGGCTGCTGGGGCCGAGGATAAAAACGATGGCGGATGAGTACGGTGTCAGCACGATGGCGGAGTATTTCGAGAAGCGCTATGACAGCAGGTTTTTAAAGCTGTTTTCATCCATTTGTATTTTTGTGTTTTTCATTCCCTATTCCGCTGCGGTTTTTATCGGTTTGTCATATCTTTTTAAAACCAACTTCGATATCAATTTCAGTCTGGCATTGATCTTTATGGGATTTTTTACAGCCATATATCTGGTGTTGGGTGGTTATAAATCAATGACCATGATTGATGTTATTTTTGGAATCATCATGATCGCCGGTGTCATTATTTTAGTGATGAATACCGTCAAAAGCGGTGGCGGTCTTCAAAGTATTACGATGCGGCTTGAGCAGATAAATCCGTCACTGGTGTCTTGGGTGGGGCCTCCGGGCTTATGGCCATTAATTTCACTTGTATTCCTGACAAGTGTTGCTCCCATGGCAATGCCTCAGCTTGTACAGAAATTTTATGCGATTCGTGATCGAAAAGCGATTCGTATCGGTATGATAGCGTCCACGATTTTTGCATTATTGATTTGCGGGGCGGCTTATTTTACAGGCGCAACGACACGTGTTTTTCTGACAGTTGCTGAAACGCCGGATGCATTTGAGCTGGGAAAACCAGTGGTGGATAATTTAATGCCGATACTGCTGGCAAAAGTAATTCCTCATTCGCTGTCCATACTTATTTTGTTGCTGATCTTGTCTGCTTCAATGTCGACTCTTGCCGCGCTGGTGCTGATTTCAAGCTCCGCAGCCGTCAAGGACGTCTATCAGGGTTTCATAAATCCCCAAGCCACTGATCTTCAATTGACGCTTTTCATGCGGGTTGCCAATGCATGCTTTGTTCTTCTTTCCGTAATTCTGGCATATTTCCGGCCGGCGACGATCGTCGCGATTCTGGGAGTATCATGGGGAGCTATCGGCTCGGTGTTTCTCGGTCCGTTTATATGGGGTTTATTTATGAAAAAAGCAAACAAAATGGGTGCCATCAGTTCAGCAATTCTCGGTCTGACAGTCTGTTTATCACTCTCTATTTATGGAATGTCACCACCTGAGGCAGGAACACTCGGAATGATCGTTTCTTTATGTTCCAATCCCATTGTCAGCCTTGTTTTTCAGAGGACCAAACCACAAACTCGATGAAGGTCCGATCCGCTGCCATGTGATCAGCTATGTTACGTATGCCGAGAAGGTTTATTTGTTTTCTTCTAAAAACATATGAATCGGTACTGCCGCTCCCGTCGGCGGATCGGAAGATGTCCAGCCGAAGGTAAACTGAGCCAGATTGCTGATCAAGGATGTTTGAGAGGGATTTGTCATTGCGGCATAAAAATGGATATTATTCGCGGAACCGGAACCATAAGGCCAATAAAACGTGGGAAGAACTTCAACAATGGAAGAAGGCGGATTGAAGACGCCACTGTAGTAGTCATATCCATATCGTGAGGAGACAAATGACGGTGCAAAAAAGTAATTGCCGTAAATATCCAGTACGACAAACAGAGGGTAACCATTGAGGGATGTCTGCGTGTTCACACTGACATCACAGTAACACTGATATCCCGGGTAATAATGTGTATAGGGCATACTTATCGATACCGTAGTGCTGGGCGGTGCCGAGCCCAATTGAATCAGTGCAGCCCACGTGCCGATTTCACTGTCATTATATCGAATCCTGAAGTAACCGGATTCTCCCCAGCCTAATCCCCAGCTGTTTTTAACGATCCAGCAGTTCTGGGCATCGTTCCAACCTACGATCAGAACCAGGTGACCACCTTCCATGTACCCGGATACGTGCTGATATACACCTCCACTATAGGAATAAAAATCGGAATACACCACCATCCTTGTCGGAATTGGTTTTTGAGTCAATGCATTTTTTACTGCATTGATATCAGCTGTATAAGTTGTAATCCATGACCATGAGTTTATATGGATGGCGCGGCTTGTATAATCGGAACAGGTCGACGTGCAATTATTGTCAACGCCGGAATACGGCAGGCAGGACTCATCGGGTACACCATAGTCCCGAGCGAAATTAAGAGCATCCCCGAGATTCCAACCAAGCACGCAGCTTCCACCGCCACAGGAAAACAGATGCTGTTCCGATAAATCGATGTTTTGGTTGGGATTACCTTGATGGATACGTATCGCGGATTCCATCCCGCCGACGGTAGCAAATGCCACGCAACTGCCGCAATTGCCTTGGTTTTTAATCGGAGTTATCCAGTTGTAACCATTATAATTCCGCCAGTCGAATTCACTGGGCGGTGCGAAGCTGTCTTCAGGAATATTGTTCCAGAGTATCGTATCGCCGGGTGCTACATGAAAGCTGTCTTCGGGTGCTCCAAGTACTGTTTTTCGATCACTCGGATCCATCTGCATAATCCAGTTATCTGAAGCGGTCCATCCGGCACCCTTTTCGGCAATGGCATCACGTATCGTATCCAGCTCCGTCTCCGAACCAAAAACTGATCCTGAAATGATGCACGACATAAAAAGAACGATTGCGCAATAAAGTACACGCTTTTTCATCACTTGCCTCCATAGATTATTAAAAAAAAAATGCCCCGGAAAAATATATACTATCGCTAAATGTCTTGTCAAAAGATTGC
>JAFGJC010000228.1 GCA_016929305.1 candidate division CSSED10-310 bacterium
AGAAATTCCATTCCAATAAAGAAACAGTCATGGTGGCTCCCGGAGCTGGATTTTATGCGTCACCAGGAAGAGGGGTGAATCAAGTGCGAATGGCTTATGTGTTGAAAGCTGAGGATTTGATCAGGAGTGCGGAGATTCTGAAAGAAGGATTGAGCGCATATCAGAGTGAACGATGAGGTTTAATGGTTAACATGTCCAAACACTCCTGGCATCTCATTATCGATTCCCCCAAAAATGCTTCCTGGAATATGGCTATAGATGAATACCTGTTGGAACGCGTCACGGAAACAGGGACTCCAGTTTTAAGGCTCTATTCCTGGCAACCTGCTGCATTGTCTCTGGGTTATGCACAGATCGTTAAGCGGCATGTCAATATTCCATACTGCAAGGAAAATGGTATCCAGATTGTCAGGCGACTCACCGGTGGAAAAGCAGTTCTGCATGATAAGGAAATGACCTATGCTGTCGTTGGCGAAATCGGCAAGTATCCGTTTGAGGGCACTTTACTCGATTCCTACCGTCTGATTGCCGGTGCATTCTTAAAATCGTTGCAGCTTATGGGTATGAGTCCTGAGATGGTCCCCCATCAACAGCGAGCAGACAGTGGAGGTGTTTCTTCTTGTTTCGAGCAACCTTCAGCATACGAAATTACCGTGAATGCCAGGAAAATACTTGGCTCCGCTCAAAAAAGAGGTCGTCAAAGCGTTTTACAACACGGAAGCCTTTTAATGAATTATGATCACAACAGATGGTATAATTGTTTAAGGAATTCTACGCTCACAGGGAGCAGTAGAGTTACCTCTTTAGCGGAAGCACTGGGTCAAGAACCTTCCTGGGATTTGCTTGTGGATATTATCATTCGATCGTTTGAAGATGTTCTCAGTGTTTCTTTCAATCGAATGTCGTTAGCACCTGCGGATTTGGATTACATTGAAAACTACTGCATGAAAAACTATCCAGATTTGAGTTTCGTAGAATAATCCGGGGAGTTGACACTGAGAAGTGTAAAAGATAATCTGAAAAATGGTATTCCTCTAAGTTAAATTCTATCGTTTAAGGGGAAAAGAATGGCTATTAACAAACAAAAAATCCTAAAAAATGCAGCAAAGTACACCAAGAAGAATCAATATGATAAAGCCATATCCGAGTATCAAAAATTATCGCAGGAAGATTATGGAGATACCAGTCTGAATAATGTCTTGGGAGATTTGCTCGTTCAAGCAAAACGGTTAAAAGAGGCTGTCGTTGAATATGAAAAAGCCGGTCAATTTTATGAAGAAAAGGGATTCATTCCGAAAGCATTAGCCATTTATAAGAAGATACTGCGTTATGACCCTACGGTACCGCGCATCTATGAAAAGCTAGCACAGTTATATTCTGATCAAGGGCTTATTCAGGATGCCATTACGCAGTATGAGTTTCTGGCAAAACATTATGAACATGAAGGTAAAACTGAAGCTGCGCTTGATGCATACCGCCAAATTGCTGATCTGGATCCGTCCAATCTCATGATTAGGGAACGCCTGGCGTCACTTTATTCTCAACAGGGATTTAAAGAAAAGGCGTGTGCTGAGCGAGTCAAGATAGGGGAGCGTCATATCAAGCGGGGAGACAATATTTCTGCAATCAAGTATTTTGAGATGGCCATTCAGGAGGTTCCGGATAACGAAGCGGCTCTCCGAGGCGTTGTCTCTGTACATTTAGCTGAAAAACGCATTGATGATGCTATAGAAATGCTTAATAAAATACTGGAGCAGAAACCGGATAACATTAGCGCATTAAGTACGCTTGGCCGTGTCTATATGGATAGCGGGCATTTGGATGAAGCGATAAAAGTATTTAATCAGGTTTTTGAACTCGATCCGTCGCAGGAAGGCATCAATGAAATACTCGGTAGAATCTATCTGTTGAAAGGCAACTATCCGGAGGCGTTTAAACGACTTAAAGAAATCATCAATGTTTCAATTGAGCGCAGCGAATTCGATAGAGCGTTGAGTATTTTAAATCAACTTCAGGATATCGAACCCAAAAATATTGCCATACGCGAAAAAAAGATTGAAATATTTCAGAAACTTAACCGAGATGATGATCAAAAGACAACCTTTCGTGAACTTGCTGAAATATATTATGAAAAGGGCAGGTTGGAGGAAGCGTACAACATTTACGAACGGTTATACTCGATGGATCCAAACAACAATTCAATCAAGCAGCGATTCAATCAGATATCGATCGAATTGCGCGGCAGACCCATTGAAATCGGGAAACTGGTTGAAAAACCTGCGTTTGAGAACGTTATGGAAGAAGCACCTGTTGAGGTACCTGAACAGAGCGGGTTTGAAGATATCGGCAGTGAACCGTTCAGTTTAGAGGACGGTGGTAATAGTTTGGAATCGCTGTTTGACACCACAGAGATAGAAAAAATAACCATTCCGATTTTTGGTGAAAGTGATGATAAACAGGTTGAAGACTCGGCAATGGCGGAGGAGGTTTTTGCGGAAGATATTTTTAGTGTGGAAGGCGATCAGGAAGAAGATTTAACAGAAGTTGCGGTTGGTGCTGTAACAATCGAACCCACTGAGGATCAACTTCGTGAATTTCGAATCGAAGCCGGTGTTTTCATGAAATACGGTTTATTCGAAAAAGCTGCGGATCGGCTCAATTCCATTTTGATTATCAAACCTGATGACGATGAAACGTTGGAAAGACTGGCTGAGGTTTATGAAAAGCTTGGTCAACCTGAACAGATGGCTGAAGTTACTGTTAAACGTGCCGAAAGAGCTTCCCGAAGTGGTGATCTGACTCAAGCAAGAAAATTATTACAACAAGCTGCAGATCTCATGCCTGAAAGCGAACTGATACTTGAAAAATTGAATCAACTGGGCGTTCCTGCTGAAGCTGGCAAAACCGATATGCCGTTAGCGAGTATACCTGCCGGTTCTGATTTCGAACCGCTTGTTGATCTTGAAAGTCAAGGATATGAAAGTGATTTCGCAGCTGTGCAGGAAACTGCCGGCACTGTCTCAGAGGGCTCTAAGGGTGAACAGGATATTTCAGGTGATGTGGGAACGGCGCTATCCAATGGATTGGCTGATGTTGTCCGCGAATTTCGCGAAGAACTCATTACACGTTCCGATTCGCGCGATGCGGAGACACACTATAATCTTGGGATTGCCTATCGCGAAATGGGTTTGACCGACGAAGCTATCGAGGAATTCAAACTCATTCTCGATTTTCCGGACTATAAAATTAAAGGATGTGATATGCTCGCCCAGTGCTTTATGGATAAGGGTGAATTCGATAAGGCAACGCCATTATTGGAAAAAGCACTCAAAGATGATCAGATTAATGAAAATGAAAAACTCAATTTGCTTTATATTTTGGCCATCGCTTCAAAAATGCAAGGTAAACCGGAGTATGCTGTTCAGCATTTTGAAGCAATCCAGAAGATAAAAAAGAACTACAGAGATGTTTCCAAACAACTGAAGGATTTAAAAAGCTGAAAACAGCATCCTGTTATTAATTTCTTGACTATAGCGTTGAATTTTTGATACATATCAGGCGTTATCTGGAGTGGATTAGCGTCCAAGCGGGAGTAACTCAGTTGGTAGAGTGGCAGCTTCCCAAGCTGCAAGTCGCGGGTTCGAATCCCGTTTCCCGCTCTGTATACAGCAATTCTGCCGAAATGAGCAGAAAATGGCTATTTTTGTTTATGCGATCTTTATTATCAGGAAGGATAAGCGATGTTAACGATTTTTAGAACACCAAAGTCAGGCAAACCGGATGATCAGACACCCGAACAAAAATCTCCTTATGATCGGGAACCCATCAAACCGCCTCAACATATGAATAGTTCTGAGATAAAACCTCAAATGCCGTTATCGCCGACCAGAGAAATGTCCAAATTTCAAAACACTTCTTCCATGAATACGGCAATAGGTACGACACTTATCGGAAAGGGTCTTGTTTTCAGTGGCGAGGTCAAGGGTGATGGTACAATTCGAGTAGAAGGCAAATTTGTGGGCACCCTGGACGTTAATAATGAGGTCATTATTGGGAGTGAGGGATTGATTGAAGGTGACATCAAAGCGAAAAGTGTTTCGGTGTTAGGTAAACTACATGGAAATGTAAATGCTTCAGAGAAAATCACGATAGATGTTTCAGGTTCCATGATAGGCGATATTGTTGCACCGCGTGTTGTCGTATCTGAAGGCGCGATTTATAAAGGCCGTATCGACATGGAACCCCAGAGTGGCATCCATGCATCGAAACGGGAAAAAACTCCTGACGCAAAAACACCTCATACCCCCAAACAACAACAACCACCGAAACCCGCATCGCAAGAGCAGAAAAACGGTAACGATACACCTAATAAATCCTAGCGTTTACTTAATATTTATGTGAATGGCCTGTAAAATACTCATTGCCAAAACAGCCGGTTTCTGTTTTGGTGTTCATAGAGCTTTAGAAAAAGCACTTCAAACCGTCAGATCAACCGATGATTCCATCCGCACCTATGGACCGTTGATACATAACGAACAGGTGCTGGACTTATTAAGGCTGCGAGGTGTTGAGGAGTTATCCTCCGGAGAAAATATTCACAACAAGAATGTTGTTGTCAGAGCTCACGGAATTTCACCTAATGCTCGTAAAAATCTTAAGGAACAAGGAGCGCTTATCTGCGATGCAACGTGTCCGAAGGTCGCTCAGGTTCAGTCTATAGTAAAAAAATACGCAGGGCAGGGTTATTCAATCATCATCATCGGTGACGCAGGCCATGCTGAAGTGGAAGGATTGCTGGGATATTGCCAGGGACAAGGCATCGTCATCGCCGGTCCTGAGCAGGCTTCGAGGTTCGATTTCCCGGAAAAGGTTTGTATTGTCGCTCAAACCACACAAAGTCGAGAAGTGTTCGAAAAAACATCCGCTATTATTGAATCAAAATCAAGACAGATTAAAATTTTTGATACAATATGCAATGCAACGTCAGATAGACAAGCTGAAACCATTCGCATTGCACGACGCTCGGATGTCATGATTGTCATCGGGGGAAAAAATAGTGCGAACACCCATCGTCTTGTCAGCATTGCTCAAAAAGAATGTCGCACCATATGGATTCAGGGGCCAGATGATATACACGCAGAAATGCTGCAAGATGCACGCAGAATAGGCATTACTGCTGGGGCATCGACACCGGCATGGTTGATCAGACATGTGGTTGAAAAATTGAGGACTATTTGTTCCGAAAACTTGAACTCTGTGGCTAAATATTTACACCGGACTTTCGATTATATGTTATATCTGCGATTGTTTCTTGCAATTTCAGCAGGTCTCGTTTCTATAGGTTTTATGAATATAACAGGGGTCAATATAAGGTTAATTGATGCATTTCTTGCTGTCTGGGTTATGTGGAGCTGGACGGTTCTTTATGATCAAGGATCCAATAATACCTTTATTTATCAAAGAATTATGGCCAATCAATTAGTAATTAAACAGTATGGATTATTAGTGACTTTTGTCATAATAACAGGCATTGTTCCCATGATGGCAGCTGTTTTTAGTGATTTTCGCCATATTATGACTTTGATCTGTGTTTATTTGCTAATTTATTTGAATGTTAAGCTGCAGGGGAAGTCTCTTGCATTAAACACCCAAGGCACGACAAACAACCTGTACTATTTTTTAAAAGACGTGTTGCACGCAGGGACTGCTGCACTATCAATCGTTATATATCCCGCCTTGTCGTTGGGAAATTATACGTATGGAATCTTTTTCGCTGTTATCTTTATTTTTTGTTTGACATGGATGTATGGAGTGGCAAAAGATGTCAGGAATATGCAGATGGATTTGATCGGTGGACGACCTTCGCTTCCCGGACAATTGTCTGATTTTTCATTCAGAATATTGATTATGGCAGTTTTATTTTTTTGGACTCTGGCAACTTTCGTTTTTATTGTAATTACTCCGGTTCCAACCGCTTATCT
>JAFGJC010000229.1 GCA_016929305.1 candidate division CSSED10-310 bacterium
AATGTAGATGATATTCTGAATTACATTGATGGCCTAGAGCGGGAATATGCGCAAAACGATCTCTCATTGCCGGAAATATTGGAAGAAAAACGAAAAGCATATAATTTCTGGCTCAACCCTACAATAAAAGCTGATGAATTAATTGCTCAATCGAAGGACATCATTGATCGAATGAGCGAAATAAAAAATGAGAATTTTGATGAGATCGAAAAATCAAGAGATGATATTCAGGTTTTTATTAATGAAGCTGAAAATCGTGATGCCAGTACAATGCCTGAACGAGTTCAGGAGAGAATTGCACAGCTCAATAAGAACAAGGCCTTATTAAATGAAATGTTGATCTTCCTGAGAATTCAATCTTTGGTTAATAGCGATTCTTCCGATCTTGCAAGAATTAAAGATTATCTGAGCCAGGTTAGTCACGAGAAGTTGGATAATAGACTCACGGAAACTCGTAAGCGAGTCGAACAGTGGGCACGTGATGATGCACGCATAATGAATGTGGTCAAACGGGTTGAATCTCGGGTTTCAACAGGCTCAATGATTGAGCTGATAAAGGGCTATTTTTCACTTAACGATTTATTAAATCAGAAGAGCATACGGACTGATCGAATTGAAGAAATAAAAGAGGAACTCGTTAAGCAGATTGATGCAAATCGGGAAGTCTATTTAGATGATGCTATCGCGGAGAAAATAAATGAGGCTGAATTAGATGAGCTTGTCAGGTTTTATCAGAATGCAATTCCTGGCACGGACAAACTCCTAAACTACTCGGTGAAAATCTGGAAAATTAAAGCAGAAAACGCAGAAAAACATGGAAGATGGTTTGATGCACATTTAGCCTGGCAAGAAATTAAGAAGCTTCAACCGAATAACTTAGAAGTTGAAGCACGAATTCTCGCTTGTTTAAAGATGCATCTTGTTCAAACAGCTATCCAGGGGAGCTATGATGATATTTTGCATTTCGGCCACTTCTTTGCGTCCATTCACGATCTGGATATTTACCGGATGCAGATTTTCCAACGAATGATGGCTTTTAAGAGTCAATTCAAGCTGATTGATAATATCACAGATGAAAAGATCCAAAATTTGGAACGCTTATTAACTGAGGTCCCAAATTATTTCTCGTTAGACAACAAAGTTGAGTCTGACAACAGCTTGTTCACAACGGTTGTGACACAATATGAAAGCAAACCGGAATTAACCAATACACTTGAAAAATTCAAAAGCGAATTTCACCAGGATGTTGTCCTGGGAAAACTCGAAAACTTAAAAAACGTAAGTCGAAAGGTTGTAAATATTAAAGACAATATGAACCTGGAAAAAGATCTTCCCAGTTTTTACGCAGGCAGGCGATTGGTAGATCAAACATTATCTGATGATAATAATTTATCAGAAGAAAGCCAGCAGATGTTCCACCAGCTCTGGGATGCTTACCGAGCGAAATTACTTGACCAAATTGCAGGAGGATTGAATTGAAGCTACATCAATATGATCGAATCCTTCGAGAGTGGATGCTAAAACCTCAACTTGAGGAAAAAGAATTCACGCGCAATATCGCCATTGTGTTAAACAATTTGAGACAAGTTTTCCAGGGATTAATGGAACCAGGGTGGACTCCAGAAGATAAACCGGATGATCAATTGGATATCGAAATATTCCGTTGCAAGACTCTGGATTCCTTAAGTAATGATATATCCATTGTTCAGGAATTAGCGAAATCATATCTCAATAATAAAACGATCGCTGGTGAAATCGATGAGGACCAAAATAAAATCGCAGAGACCGCCCGAAAATTCAGGCCGGTTGCACAATATTGCGAAGATTTCACCGGTTCTGTCCCGATCAAAATGAGTTTGATGAGTCCGGATGGGTCACTTAAGAATCTCAAAACTGAATTATCGACATTAATTAATGGACATATTAAGACTTTTGAAAATTTAATTTCTCGAGTAGAAACTGAGCTAAATGAAAAAATTGCAGTCAAAGTAGAGCTAAGGGAACATCTTGCTGACCTAAAAAGAATAGGGCAGCAGGATTCAAATAAACGTGAGTACCAAAATGAAAATTATCCCTTACAAGCTGGTGAAATATTTTCCGCTTTAGAAGAACATGACAAAGAAAATCTATATGGATGGAAAGAGATAGTATCCTACAAAAAGGGATGTTTTGACGCCAAAGAAGCTCGCTGGAAAAATGACCAGGAACTGGAAAAGATTGGTCAAATTAATCAAGATATTAAATTTATAGATGAAGTCATTTCATCGTTTGAAACCGCGCCAAGAACTTTTGATGAAGACTTAAATCAGGCAAGTTATGATGAAGCAAAAGAATTACTCCATCTTCACTACGGCTTCAACGGTCAGGATATTGATTTTGATCAATTGAACAAGAATAAAGAGGAATTTCAAACGGAGTGTTGCGTTGAAGGCTCAACAATAATCAATAAGATCATTCAATCGACTCAAATCATAAGCAGCTATAAAAAGATGGATTTGTTGAAACTCGACAGTCTTTATATACAGGAACTCATCGACCAGGTGATTGAAAAACAGGATCACATCGATGGCTTGGTAGAACAAATAAAAGAAGAATTTAATAAGCTATCCATAAATGAGCGAAACTGGACAAAAGAAAAAGAAATGCTCGATTATTATGAAGATGACTTTGCCCGAAATAATCCAAGGGGTTTATTCGGATTTCTCCGTAAAAAATATTATATTTCTCAAAAGAGACTGGCTATGGATAATATAATTTTAACTTTGGAAAATATGGATAAAATAGCTCCCGCAAATTTTGAGACAAAGAGGAAGAGGGAACTTTATGGTATCTAAACCACTTGTTATCTTATCCGATATTCATGCAAATTTATCAGCTTTGGAGATCGTTTATGACAGTATCGATTTACCTCGAGATCAATATGAAATCTTCTTTTTAGGAGACTTAACAGGGTATGGCCCTACGGTCTTTCAGGTTTATAATAAGATTAAAAAACTGAACCCTGAAATTTGGCTGGCGGGAAATCATGATAAAGCACTTCAAGAAGAATCTATATGTTTCAGCAATATGAATCCTACGGCGAAAGAATGTATCAAGATCCATAGAAGGAATCTGGAGAGCAATATTCGAACTGAATTAAGTAATAAGCCTGAGAAGACTATAAACGGTCATTATCTTTGTTCTCATGGTTTTCCAATTACAGGGGATTCTTCAATCGAGACGTATGACTTTGAATTTTCACCCGAAAAAAAATCAGATCAAATTCTCGCGCTCTGGAAAGAGCACTATGAGAAAACCAATATTTGGTTCGTCGGCCACTCACATTCCCAAAAGTTCTGGTGGTATGACGCAGGCGGTGAAGGATGGACTCTATTTCCGTCAAAGGAAGAGCGTTATAACGAAAAGAAGTTGACAGTCTTAAAAAGTTCTGCCGGCAGTAAGAGGAGCATCAAATTCTCGTTGAAGAAGTCGGAGATCAAGAAAGATTTGTTTATCATCAATCCTGGAAGCGTCGGTTTCCCCAGGAAAAGTTATTTCGAAAATCTAAACGGACACCAATACGCCAACTATATGATCCTCAGGGAAGTGGATGATCAAATGGAATTTGAGTTTATTACATGCGCCTATTCCGCTGACATGGTTTTAAGTTTATGGAATGCATCCCATTATCCCTCTGATTTACAGAAACAATTACAAGGAGTGAAAAATGTGTAAACGTCGAAAAAGATTTATTTATTTTATAGGATTATTACTCATTATTGTTTCCCTTTTACCTAATAATAACGATGTTAACGCATATCAATCATTACCACAGGAAGAAGTGGGTGATCAGACCTGCTCACAGGTTCAAATTGTTTTACTGATCGATCAATCTCTCAGTATGCGGGATAATGATCCAAACGAATTAAGGTCTTACGCTCCTTTACATCTTGTGGATGTTCTGGCTCGAAATTATCTCATGGCAGAGGCAAATCAAGATCCCAAAGTACAGCCTAAGCGGATTGACTTTGCTGTCATTCATTTTGCATCCATGGCAGAAGTGCTGCTTGACTGGACACGAATCGCCCCAACTGATGATGCAGCATGGCAAACGAGAAGATCTGAGCTAAAGGAAGTATTTGAGGCATACCCAAATTATGATCTAATTGGGAATGGGACGAACTTTGTCCGAGCATTTGAGGTTGCCGAAGATATGTTCCAAAACGATGAAACCCCTGTAGACGGCTGTCCTCAAAGGCTGGTCATGGTATTGACAGATGGGCGCCCGCAAATTGGTGAGAATGCCTGGACGAACAGCCAGGTTGAGGATCACTTTCTAAACATTAGTGATATTACCAATACAACTTTTAATATTGAAGGCACTGATGTTTACGTGACTGCCATTCAAAATGCAGGCGATACTTTCTATTGGCGGGATACAAAGGATTTCTGGAAGGCGATCACACAAGATGATCCGGATTATGAAATTCCTCGTGCAGAGATGGTCACCTCACGCTCTGAAATTGGTGGGCGTATGGCGGATATCATAAAAACAACAATCGGAGAAGGTGTTGTTGTACTGGAACCGGGACCAATCGTCATACCACCTTATGTCGATCGTATGATCCTTGATTTTTACAAAACAGATACTGAAGATCTGATGATCCTGGAAGATAGTGCTGGTGAATTGACAGAAGCCCGGACAGATGTTGAAGTGCATGTTTATGGTCAAGATTCGGCGATCCAAACACTGGAAATTATTCGACCTGAACCAGGTGTTTATCAACTGTCGACAACC
>JAFGJC010000019.1 GCA_016929305.1 candidate division CSSED10-310 bacterium
ACCTAAATTCCCGCTGATCTAATAACAAGTCGCGGCAGGTATTGAAAATACTGTTGTTTTTCAGAAAAAACATGTTATTATTAATAACATGAGCTATTTGGTAAAACAGAAAATCGGAAAACACATTTACATCTATGAGGCCGAGGGTGTCTGGGATCCCGAAAAGAAACAGTCTCGGCAGAAACGGAAATATATCGGTAAGCTGGACCCGGATTCCGGTGAGATTATTACACCCAGGAAATCCGTGTACCCAAGGTCTGTCAGGGATTTCGGAGCCGTTTACCTGTTGAAAGCACTGGCGGATAATTATGGGTTGACCTCGATATTGAACGACGTATTAGGTGGGGAGGCGCCGGATCTGTTCAACATGGCTGCGTTTCAACTGTGTGAGGGAAAACCGTTCTATCTGATGAAATCCTGGCTGGAAGGTACGCATATCGATAGCATGTCTGTGGCGGACTCCCAGGACATCAGCCGGTTCTTCACGGATCTGGGCCAGAGAGACAGTGATCGGAGACGGTGTATCGAGAGATGGTCTTTGGGCCAGCCAGCCTCAAAAGCAGTGGCATTCGATATCACATCATTGTCTTCCCATGGGAAACTCATCGATCTTCTGGAATGGGGATATAACCGGGACGGGGAATCGCTGCCGCAGATCAATCTGGGAATCGTCATGCGAATCCCCGATGGGATTCCACTCAGCTATCACATCTATCCCGGAAGCATCACGGATGTGACCACGTTGTCCAATATTGTCACGGAGTTGAAGGCGCAGAGAATCAGTATCCGGCGATTTGTGTTGGATCGGGGATTTTACAGTATCGGAAACATCCGGGAGTTGTCACAGGCAAGAATACCGTTCATTATGCCCATGCCATTCCGATCCCATCTGGCCGGCCAGTTGCTGTCAGACAGCAAAGCGGCCCTGCAGTCCCCGATGAACGCATTTGTTCATGAGAAGCAGACCATGTTCCATACGTCCTTTCCCGTGGATCTGGGCAGTTATTCCTGTCAGGCCCATGTCTATCTCGATGAAGAGCGGAAAGCCCGGGAGACCAACCGGCTGATTCACCGGTTGACGGAACTGGAAAGGGTTGTCGCCCGTCAAAAATGTCCCACGATGGATGAAGCCCTGGAAATCATTCGGGATAAAGGCCAGGGACTGGATAAGCTGTTCACCGTAACAATGGAAAACGGTCAGGCGGTATTGAAGCGAAAACCTAAGAAGTTGAGTGCGATGATGAATCGTTACGGCAAAATCATTCTGGTAGCCAAAGCCAACAACCTGAATCGTGAGGAGTTGATCCACCTGTATCGCCGCCGGGATATGATCGAAAAACTCTTCGACGTACTGAAAAATGAATTCGACTCCAATCGTATCCGGATTCACTCCCGGGATGCCCTGGAAGGCCGCCTGTTTGTCATGTTTCTGTCCATGATCCTTTACTTCATCATCCAGACCCGAATCCATGAATCCGATCTACTCAAATCGTACTCAGTCTCTGAAATCCTCTCGAAACTCAAGATCCTCCGTTCCGTTCAGATGTCCAATGGCAAATCCCATCTCACCGAAATCACCAAAAAACAACGGGATATCTATGAAGCATTTCAAGTCCCCTTACCCAAAGATCCTTGTTATTAAAAAGAGGGGATTTTAGGATCGAAAAATAACAACCGAATTTAATCAGTTTTTTCAGATGAGTTTGAGCGCCGGAATACCAGTGCACGATTACCTGTTCTGTTTTGAATGCGCGCAATAAATCACACGTTTCACGTTCAGCACCCTTGGTATGAATATTTACGAGTTTGCCCTGTTGGGTAGCTTCAGCAAGAAACAGTTTAAACATCTCAACTTGCACGGGATAATGCGTCCGGTCTTTTACGAAATAAAAATCAAGGCCGATTTCACCGAAAAACGGGCTTTTGCTCATGTGCCAACGGATCATGTCAAGATTACGGACATGCTTGTATGCTTCCCAGGGATGAATTCCAAACGCCGGTATGATCCAGGAATTCGAATTACTCAAGTGAAGTGTTTTTATATAAGATTCCGGATCCATGGATACCGCCAGGGTCACAATTTTTTTCTGTTGAAGATCCGTCAGGACCTGAGTGATCTCCATTCCATAACGGTCCAAATGAGCATGCGCATCTACGTATATTGTATCAACCATAGCGATCCGATCCTTAACAATACCTTCAAGATTAAAATATTAGGATTGAGCGGGGAAATAAACAAGGTTTAATTGAGTGATACTGATTCTGATGAGGCAGAGGAGCTTGAATCAACGGGGAGAAACAGGATATGATCATATCATGCAAAAGGAGGAACAGTATGCAAAAACAGGTTATTGATACGTTTTTGGCGTTGTGGCGGAAGTACTTCAAGAATGCTGATTTACCCATCGGATTTTTTTATACGGATGAACTTCCGGAGGGAATGGCAAAACCTGTGGCATCGGACATGCATTGTCTGATCGGGTCGCTGAAGGACATTCGGAACGGGAAGGATCGTGCATTCGACGAACCGTCTATTCTTTGTGGTGGCGGTAAACGGTACACAGGTTTTACCGACACGCTGATGCCGAAGTTTGAATATTTCCTTTCCTGCGGTATTCCGGGGATTCTGGAAGGGGAACGATATAAAAAATCTCCGGAGATGGTCAAGCAAATCATGTCTAAAATGGATGACTTCAAATCGCCCGGTAAGTACTTAGTTTTCCGTCGTATCGATCACTTCACGGAAGACGAAACGCCGAATGTCATTATCTTTTTCGCACAGCCCGATGTACTGTCAGGAATGTTTACGCTTTCCGCATTTGATGAAGAGGATTTTTACTATGTGGGCGCACCATTCAGCGCGGGATGTGGATCAATCATTCTGTATCCCTACCTTGAATCTTTGAAACCCAATCCGCGTTGCATTTTAGGCATGTTTGACGTTTCAGCCAGGCCGTTTGTCGAACCGGATGTTCTGACGTTTTCAATTCCCTTGTCGAAGTTTTTCCGCATGGTTGATAACATTCCTGAAAGTTTTCTGATCACCACATCTTGGCAAAAAGTCATGAATCGGCTGCCATAGGCAAACTATGAGTTTGTTAAAGCAAGTGCTTAAATCTGAGGTTTTCCCGGCTCTCGGATGTACAGAACCAATAGCCGTGGCGTACGCCGCCTCTCTTGCGGCCTTCCACGCGAAAGGAGACATTTTATCGGTTGAAATTATTGTTGATCCCGGTGTTTTTAAGAATGGCATGGCGGTTACCGTACCGAACACGGGTGGGAAAAGAGGCAATCTTATTGCCGGTGCAATTGGAGCGGTACTGAGAGATCCGGATAAAAGAATGGAAATCCTAAAAAACGTGACGGCGGAAGTGATTGATGCTGCCGAATCGCTGATAAGCTCCGGGAAAGCCAGCATCCGCTGCCGATCCTCGCTGACGCAACTTTTCATTGATGTGCGCGTGAAAACAGCGTCGGACACCGTCAGAGCGCTCATTGAACATTCGCACACCAATGTGACATTATTGGAAAGAAACGGAAAAACGCTCCTTGATAATACCCGCCAAGAAATGTCGAATAACACCTCCAACTATAAATATTTGCTGAAGGAAAAAACTATATGCGAGCTGGTGGAATACGCTGATGCCATAGATTCGGACGATTATGCATATATCAAGAGTGGTATAGAAATGAATCTCAGAGTATCTGAAGCCGGGAAAGAGCTGCGCAGAGTGGGTTACTATCTGCTGGATCTGATGAAGAAGGGTTATCTGTTGAATGATGTCTTTTCAACGACGAAAATCATCACGGCGTCGGCCACGGATGCTCGAATGGCGGGTCTTAACTATCCGGTCATGTCCAGTGGCGGGAGCGGGAATCAGGGGGTGGTCGCGATTCTGGTGCCGTACAATGTCGGCATATGGTTCGGTATCCCTGAAGACCGGATCATTCGGAGTATCGCTTTATCGCACCTGCTGAATAGTTATGTTAAATGCTATACGGGTGATCTGTCGGTGATTTGCGGCTGCGCAATTGCGGCAGGTGTGGGTGCTGCTGCGGCGATTGTGTATCAGCAGTTCGGCAGGAATATGGATAAAATCGCTCTTGCGGTCAACAATTTAATCAGTGATCTGGGAGGCATGCTGTGCGATGGCGCCAAAGAAGGATGCGCCCTCAAAGTTGCCAGCTCCGCCGATTCCGCAATCCGTGCGGCTTACATGGCTTTCAACGATCATGGCATCACCAATCTGGAAGGATTTATTGGGAATACCCCTGAAGAAAC
>JAFGJC010000230.1 GCA_016929305.1 candidate division CSSED10-310 bacterium
AAAAATATAAGATATGTACGATATTTCATTTTTCGTTCCTCATCTATTGCTTGCCGGCAATGCGTTCGACCAGATCAGCGGAAACAAATTTAATTCCGGGGATACCATAACCGTCGGCGTCCGTTATCCTGAAATAATACCCCCAGTTTCCAATACGGTTGCACACTTTCACCAGCACTTTATTCAAACCCTGGTTCAGTGTCACAGGTAGAATATCATTGTCAAGGACAGCCCCTCTGATGCGGTTGAATTTCCATACTTCATCATCATTCAGCCATACGCGCACAGATTCATTGGAGCCTATCCGGAACCAAACATCAGTGGGGTGAGCTGCCTGGACATAGATCACGCCATATGCCACGGACCAGTTGGATTTATCAAAACTGTCCTTAAGATTAATATATCCTTCATGGTATGAATCACTTGCATGTTTCCATTTCAACATTCTGCCATTGTGTTTATACCGGCCGGTCAACTCAATTTTTTTCTCAGGGACAAATACCTTTCGAAAGCCGTCATCATTTTCAAAAGGACCGATGACCATCCATTCATTTTCCGGCGGCATTCCGACAAATTCAAGTTTTTTATTGGCCTCATCAACTCTACCCGCGTGTAAATACAAATCAATCATATATAGAGAGAAGATAATTTCACCCATGAGCGAACTGTTTTCCACACTTAATTCGATCAGGTTTTCGTAATACAGGATCCCTTCGTCGATGGATGCATAATAGTTATCATTGAGCATTGTATAAAATTCCCACATCTCGCTATAGCTTAGACTTCGCAGCTCCCTGAGAATCCTTGCAAAACCACTCGTCGATACACCTTCCCAGACCTGATTTACCTCTTCACTTCGGTTCAGATCCAGATAGAGCAGCGTCATGAGAAATCTGAGTTGAAGAGGAACCTCCTCCTGCTCCCCATTTTTAAACTGTTTCGATAAAAGTGAGACAGTCTCTTCTTCTCGAAATTTGTGACGCAAAGAGAGCATTGCCAAAGCATTCATCGTCCGGAATTTGTAACGAGAGCTATCCAATGCCGATATAATCAGTTCATAATATTTATCCAATGTTTGATACGCGCTTGTACTGTCTTTATTTTCCAGGTACAAATCATTGATATAATTCACATGCATAAAATTGTAATACGGCGCGTTAGTAAGCATTTCATGATAATGAATCGCATCCTCATATTTCCCCAGCTGTGAATTGGCAAGGGCCAGGTTTGCGTAGATATTCGAGCGAAAGATTCCGTATGATTTTTCATTGAATCTATTTTCAAGAAGATCGATGGCTTTTTTGCTCTCCCCGGTATCGATATAGATATCAGCTAAATGTGACCATGATGCAGTAAAGGAGGCATTATTTTTTATAGCTTTTTTAAAATATTTTTCAGCTTTATTGAAATCGCCCTTCATCATATAGATCTCACCCATGCTGTCAAAAGGATTGGGCTCTTGTGGGGCGATCTTCTGATAGCGTTCAAAATACGAAATTGCTTTTTTATAATTTCCGAGAAACGCATTCGAATAGCCGAGCTGGTTCAAGGCGATTTTGCTGTTCGGATCCATATCAAGCAAATGAGCATAAT
Source organism: candidate division CSSED10-310 bacterium (assembly GCA_016929305.1). Lineage (GTDB taxonomy): Bacteria > CSSED10-310 > CSSED10-310 > CSSED10-310 > JAFGJC01 > JAFGJC01. Next base: position 1,594 of record JAFGJC010000230.1, read on the forward strand.
ATTTAATCGCTTTCTCAAAGTTATTCGCGCCGAAATAGAAGTCACCCATGTGAAAATTAGCTTCATTATCATCGGGATATTCTGACAGCCATTGATCGGTTACCGCGATCATCTTCTCCAGATCTCCGCAAATCCGATGTTTCCAGAACTCAATTTCATACGCCTCTTTTGGCGTGGCTTTTTCTTTGAGTTTCTGCAATTTTTCAAACAGCTCGGACACAGCTCCGCGATTATTTTGCAAAAGTACTGTTTTGAAAAGCCTCAAGTGAGCGGAGACAAAGGTGGAATCCAGCTCAATGGCCTTATTGAACCGTTCAATGGCATTGTCAAAAAGAAGCTTATTCCAGAGATCAACTCCCTCAGTGTAGTATCGCCATGCTTCCAGAGAATTAGTAGATAACTCCGCAATACTTTTATCCGTCTGCTCCCTGTCCAGCGTCAGATGTAAATCCTGCTTTATCTTCTTTGTCAGTAAATCAACCATGCTGAAAATATGCTCCAGTCCCGGTCCCTCGACACTCTCTTCCTTGAGGATTAATCCTTGCTGTGGTTCACGCAGCTTTACATTTATTTGGAGAGAATCACCGATCCGTGTTATATTGCCAGTCAGAATGGCCTCCACATTTGCTTCTTTAGCCACGATCGCTGCCATTTCCATATTGATATCTTCAAACACATCAGCGTTCTGATCCAGTCGATCCATGATTTCAAACAATCGATCCGTGCTCAGAACTGATAAATATCTGGATTGTGATAATGCCTGAATCAGCATCTCGGACATACCTTTCTGCAGCCAGTGCAGGTTTTGATCACCTGTCATATTCTGGAAAAACATCACAGCAATTGATCGCCGTTCTTTCTCCTCAAGGTGGATCGTCGTCGTAAACTGATCTTCGGGACTGGAACTCACCTCTTCCTGCGACAATTTTATTTTACGCTTTTCAGCGTGTCTGTCACATGACACAAATGATATAGCAGTTACAAATAATAAGAGGAAAACAGACATTATCTTCATTGATCATTCTCCCGATTATGAACATATCTCAAGGCATCTTTCACTTCATATAAATCCGTATCAGCATCATTCCAGAGATCTAAAAATTGATGCATAAAATGATTCATTCTTGATGTATCACCTAATGCCTCAAAGGCGAGCGCCATTTTATATAACACAGGTGCATCGAACGGTTTTTTTTCAATATACTTCTTATAACT
>JAFGJC010000231.1 GCA_016929305.1 candidate division CSSED10-310 bacterium
CGCCAGAGCAATCAACCCTTATTGTCATCCCCGCGCAAGCGCCTGCCCACTTATTGTCATACCCGCGCAGGCGGGTATCCATTCACAGTAAACGTGACGATTTACGTGACTACCGACTTGTACGCGCCAAAGCAATCAACCCTTATTGTCATCCCCGCGCAATCGCCTGCCCGTTTATTGTCATACCCGCGCAGGCGGGTATCCATTCAGGGATGACATAAAAAACCGGGATCTGTCACCAGATCGACATTATTCCGGGTCTTCCTGGCGCTTCACTCGGAATGACATGTCATTCGACAATTCAAATGAGATCCCTACAATTATTTCCCATTGCGCAGCGTTCGAAATACCAGCAGCACTTGTTTAATTATTATCTGTCGGACCCGTGAAAAAACCGATGGTGAAGCTTATGCCGTCCAGCATGACCGGATCATCAGTATCCTTTAATTCTGTCCAGGTGTTTCTGTAAATGACTTTCACCAGCAGGTGCTTTCGCAGTTCAGCTCTTATTCCAGCGCCGATATTGTACGCGAAATCCGTTTCGCCGGTACTCTCGTCAACTTCAAACGCAACATAACCCAGACCGCCTGTTATCATCGGTGTAATACGTTTCTTCAGCAGGTAAACATCCAGGTTTAATTCGCCGCCTTTGATTTTCGAGCCGAGTTTTACGCGATCGCCACCCGACGTTGCGATAATATCCGTATTGCCGATATACAGCTCACCATTGAAATTCACATAGTCGGTAAGACATATACCCGCTCCGAAACCTCCGACAACACAATCATCAACCTCCATGGTCATTCCCAGACTGGATGTCTTGTCACCGCCCATCATCTGCCCCATTAAAAACATTTCCACGCTGCCATCGCGGTGCCATTCCTCAGCGTTACCGATGTTCGGTTTAAGTGCAAATAGTGACAGAACCGCTAAAAAGACTCCGAACCCGAATCGTTTTTTAGATATCATTCGGTATTTCATCATCTTAATCCAGACTGAAGTATAGGACTTCACGTTCGGTGGTATCGTGCCGATAAATTATGCCGCATTGATCTTTCTCAAAAACGGGAGTTGTCTGCGTGTCCAGTCCGAAAACACCAACACTTTCGCCTTTAGGCGGTTGATTTCCCAATGTGAATTTCGTGCTTATGCTTCCGTTGCTTTCAGGGTAAGGACAGTAAAGATAAAGAAATCCTATGGCCGTCTGGATCACCTCACTGCAATCCATTGTTACATGACCTGTCACTTTTCTCATTTTGAAAGGCGATTCAGAAGCTTTAATGATTGCACTAAAAATAGGATCTGGAATGTCAATTTCATTCCAGGGTTTCTGGGATGGATGAATTCCGAAATGTTTTAATTCTTCTTCGGTTACAGGAATGGAATGATATTTCTTTATGAACATCCTGTTGAAGTAAATATAATCTTTAACACTTAACTCCAATGATTTCATGGTATGTTTTTCCGATGGAGTTTGAGCATAAATTTGTGTCATATTATTGAATGCAAGTATCAAAAAGAGAGTAACTAAAAAATTCAGGCCATAAAAAACACTCGGCTTTTTCATACGTTCTCCTCCCGTTAAAGTATCATGATCCTTTATCAAAATTGTTCGTATCATTTCACTGATTTTTCTCTCACATAATAAGGTCACCTCTGTGCTTCCTCTTTTTCACGAATAGAAGTGTCCTTGAATTGCTACTGATTACTCAATGTAAATCCTGTGTAATTCGTTCGAAATCGAAAGGAACCATCCCCGATCTCAGTGAGTTCAAACAGATCGTTGATGACAAGCTGCGTTTCAGTGTCCGGTTTGAGGTTGATCGTGATAATTTTACCTCCGCGGATAATCTTTCGATCGACAACAACAAATATGATCGATTCGTCATCCCGAAAAGATTCGGATACGCATCCTTCGACAGCCGTCATTTTGACAGTTTTCCCTGAGTAGTCGCGATCATATACAAGATATATATTCGAACTTCTGCCTTTCAGATCGGAGGTCAGCACCGCCACCTTGTAAATACCCGGTTCCAGGTCAATACTCAGCGGTGTCTTGCCTTTCAAGTATTCATTTCCAATGATCAATACCGGCATATCAAATCCCAGCTCAGGATTTTCTCCTGATTCGGTCGAACTTTTCGAACCGATATATACATCGGCATCTTTTACCGGAGCTGTAACGCTGAGTTTGCAGTTTTTAAGATCCGCGATCTGACGAGTGATCTCTGCGGCTCGCGGACTGCCGGGATACTCCTTTAAAAATGATTCGTAAGCAGCAACCGTTTTCAAAGCACTGACAATGATGAAATCAATATCTTCAAGTTTCAGATTCAGAGACAGAAGTTGATTCTTGACAAACTTCACGTGTTTGCTTTTGGGATATTTCCGTAAAAATTCCGTATAAGCGTCTTCAGTATTCAATCCCCGGGCAATCGTGACATCGATATCTTCCGTTTTCATGTTCAAAGATTTAAGCAATGTTTTGATCTCTGAAAGATGAATGCTCTGCGGATGTCTTCCAATAAAAGCCGCATAGCTGTCCGCGGTATTTATCGCTTTCGCCAATATGAAATCGATCTCCTCGGGTTCTAATTTGAGTTCAAGAAGCTTAGTGTTAATGGTTTCAAGATACCTGCTCCGGGGATATTTCCGGACAAATTCCGTATAGGCATCCACCGTATTCTGCATTTCCGCTTCCTGAAAATCACGTTCCTGGCAAAGGTCTTCGAGCTTTGATTTGGCTTCTTTCAGATAGAAGGAATCCGGATTTTTTTGCATAAATTTTTCATACAGAGTTATTTTTTCCTGAATGTTGTCCCTCTGCATGATCTGTTTTTGAAGTTTTTGCCATTGTTTTGTTTCCTTTTGCGTTTGAGCCGATCCGCTGGCGGCGACCCAGACCAATCCAATCAAAACGGCAGCGATAACCGTCAGTCTTGAACTATTAAACAGGGCAATACGGTTCATCATACGATTACCTCCCTTGAATAAAAAATTTTACATCACCTCTCACTCCAGCGTTTCAAGCAAAGTGTCATCACATCAACCCTGCTTTATTACGATCTGTTGAAACAGACCGGATTAGACGCTAATCTTTCTGAACTTTTAATGTAATACTACTCCGATTTTATCGTTCTTGCAAAAAATTATTATGGAGAAACGAAAACTTGTATACTGCACGATTTTGATAAAACTCGGTATATTGGTAGTGTCCCGTCACATCTGAAAGATCGCTAAGTGTCAATCCTGATGCGGCATTATTCGAGATCCGGAATCTCATCGGCTGCAATGAATGGATCCCAGCTCTTCACGTCGTTCCGGCCGGGATGACAGCTTATAGCAGTCGGTAAACTCATGTTGTCATCCCCGCGCAATCGCCTGCCCCCTTATTGTCATACCCGCGCAGGCGGGTATCCATTCACAGTAAACGTGACGATTTACGTGACTAACGACTTGTACGCGCCAAAGCAATCA